>CAINEZ010000265.1 GCA_903847905.1 uncultured Bacteroidota bacterium | reverse complement strand
TTTCATAAAATTAATGAATATTATTTTTATTGTAAAAAAAGTTAAGATTTTTTGAACTACCTTTGAATACAAGTCTCCCACCAGCATATACTGCCTGCGAATCACCCCGAAGCCCAACAGAACTATCTAATTTGATGTATTTTGTACTATTTGCATTACTATTTTGTTTTTCCACTTTTTGTTGAACATCATTAGCAGTAGTATGCCATCCAACATTTTCAGATTCACCTTTCATAAGTCCAATATCCATACTATGATATTTTGAAACTTCTTTAATATAATTAGCATCAACAGTTGTTGTATTAGCAATTTCTTTTCCGTCAGATCCGTTAATTATCAAGTGTGTGGTTTTTATCTTTCCACTTTTATCAATAAAATAAATCGGATTATTTCCTGCAACTGAATAAGGACTTTCGCCGGGGTATTTTTTTGTCATTGGGTCAGGCACTTTCCTTCTCAATGTTAGTGCATCATATCCATAACCGCCAAAGTCGTAATCAGCGCCGATTATACCACTCAACTCATCGTCTTTTTCATGTCCGCCAAACCCAAACTTATATTTATCAGGATTGAATGTTCTGTTTGGCATTTCTTGACCGAAACAATAATAATCCTGCGCGCTCACAATATCCGCAGTATAGTAACCAATAATTCCGGAACCTGTTGTAGTTTCATGCGGTATCTTGCGATCCGAAATTGTTGCTAAAATATTTGAGGTGTGGTTACATAATTCATACTGCTTATTACCCCTGGTAACCGTGTAATATGCCCCTGTATTCTGATGTTGCGCTAAATTAGTTGGAGTCATTGCGGTGCTACCATGATAAATAATATTACTATACAAATTTGTGCTATGTGTAATAATACCGGTAGCAGCGCCTGTAACGCCTGTATAATCAATAGTTGTAATATTGCTTCCGCTGTTTATAATCGCTAAAGGTATTTTTATATCAGGCTTGTATATGCCTACCCTGCTACTGCCGTATATTGGCAACTCCTGCAAACGAAGTTCTTGTTTATTGTTGCTTGCAGTGTCCTTGCGGTATATAGCCATTATGTTGCCCTGGGCATCGCTTTTCAGTTCGCCAATTTTAGTGTAGCTGTAATTGTTTGCTTTATGTATTTCAAAGAACTTTATAATGCCTTTATTTTACTGGTGCTTTCGAACCCGCCAATAGTCGGGCAGGTTTTCGAATGCTTTATTTTAGAATTATCTAAGAACGTGCAGGGGAATAGCATAACCCTTAAGGGTAATTATTAAAATGATCCGTAGCTTGTGTCAATTATTCTAATTTTTTCTTTCCATCCTTTATATCTTATTTTAAAAAGAAAATCACAATGACGACCTGTAGCTGGACAAAAAAAAGATAAAGTAAAATTATTTTTAATAATACTGTTGTAATAAGCAATAATTATATTCCAAGATTTTTCGTTTACCCATTTTTCGCTTATTGTAACTTTTCTATGAAGTTGTTCAAAGTTGAATTACAAAAATAGCATTAAACATTCGTATTTATTGACATTAATATGATTTTTGCTTTGATACATTTTTTTATTAAATTTTAGAACTTAATCCCATGGTATTCAGGAATTAAAATTACATAAATCAAGTTTAACTTTGAACAACTTCTATTACAAATACTATCATATATAAAGCCCTTAAAATTATTATTTGTGTCAATAATAATAAATTTTTTATATATGCTATCAGTATCGCAAAAAGAAAAATTATTTTTAAATAGCTTAGTTTTTATTACATTGTTTAATGCCTTACATTTAAAACTTTGAAATTCCTGACCTTTTAAAATATAGCAAGACAAAAAAAGTAAAAAAAACAGAACAATATTCCTCATCTTCTTATTTTTTTGGTATGGTAGGTAACGTTTTTTCATCTTCGCCACCATATATTTTTTGTTGAGTAACTACATTTTTAGCAGTGTTTTCATCATACATATTTGATTCCGGTGCCTGATATACTGATGAACCCCAAACTGCGTTTTCT
>CAINEZ010000264.1 GCA_903847905.1 uncultured Bacteroidota bacterium | reverse complement strand
TTAGGTGGTTGGAAAGGTTATACAAAACAAAGACCGCCCGGTCCTATAACAATGAAAAGGGGATTGGACAAGTTTGATTTGATTTATCAAGGTTGGATATTAGCTAAACAAATTGAAAAAGATGTGTCCACACGGTAGCTAACGGCAGGCAGGCTTGTTCTTAAATCAGGGACACAAATTATTTAAATTTTTAATGAAAATTTCAGCATCAATATATTCAAGCAAGGACAAAGAGTTGAATTGTTTAATTCAGGAGTTAGACGCGCATCGCGTTAATTTTTTTCATATTGATTGCAATGATGATATTGGTGTTTTTGAAGATATAAGTAAAATCAGGAAAATCAGCAAAACGCCGATAGACCTGCATATAATAACATCTGAGCCAGAAAAATATTATAAGCTGATAGAAAAAAACAAGATAGAATATGTAACTTTTCAGTTTGAAAATATTAAGAAAGAAATTCACATTCCCGAAACTATTAAATCTAATTTAGGTCTTGCTATTGTTTCCGAAACTGACATTGCAATTTTTGAAAAAGTAAAAAATTCTTTTTCATTCATTCTTTTTATGGCTACTACTCCCGGTGAGAGCGGAGGAAAGTTCAACAAACAGAATTTTAAAAAGATAAATGAGTTCAGGAATAAATTCCCGGGAAAGAAAATTCATGTTGATGGCGGCGTAAATGAAGAGCTTTCATTTATCCTCAGAAATATGGGGGTTAGCGTTGTTGTGATAGGTTCCTATCTTTTCAAGAACGATTTTATCGGTTCCGCTTTGTTACAACTTAAAAGCGATGATGTTGAAGGACATTACCTTGTTAAGGATTTTATGCTGGACTGTGAAGAAACACCTGTACTGAAATTTGAATCTATTTCATTTTATGATGTATTGAAATCTATAGAGGATTTCAAAATGGGATTCACAACAATAGTAAATGATGCAAGAATATTGCAGGGAATAATTACAAATGCTGATGTTAGAAAAAGCTTGATCCGGAATTATAATAATCTTGCAAATATTTCAGTTGATGATATGCTTAACCGCGACCCTGCTTATGTTTACGATTATGAAACTGTAACGGAAATTCTTGCTTACATCAAAACACTTAATTTTCCTGTGCTTTTCATGCCTGTTGTTGATAAAAATAAAAAATTAGTCGGGGCAATTAAATTTAATAATCTTATTAAAGGCGAATCATGATAATTCATTTAAAGAAAAATATCAATAAAATTTTAGCGAAAGAGATAGCTGAAAAATACCAGGCTGTTGAACTGATTAACGAAAACAAGATAATTCTTATTACACCGTATTCAGTAAAAAAAATAGATGAAAAATATAATGAACATGTTGATAATTCATGGATTTTTGACAGCGATATACAATTAGCGAGTAAAAAATATTTTCCCAGTACAAGGGAAATAAAAATCGGGAAGTTTGCTATTGGCGGCAAAAATAGAAATACATTAGTGATCATTGGTCCTTGCGGCGTTGAATCAAAAGAACAGATACAGCAGACTGCGGAATTTATTAAAGAATGTGGGCTGCATACGTTGCGCGCAGGAAGTTTTAAACCGCGCACTTCACCTTATAGTTTCCAGGGAATGGGAATTGAGGGCTTGAAGCTTCTTGCCGAAATGCGCGATAAATATGGCTTCCCTATTGTTTCTGAAGTCAGGGATTCATCACATGCCGATATAGTTATTGAATATTCGGATGTGATACAGATAGGAGCAAAAGCAATGTATGACCACGGAATACTGCGGAAGTGCGGAAAAACAAATAAGCCAATTTTGCTAAAAAGAGGATTTGGAAGTACGTTACAGGAGTTTGTTCAGGCAGCGGAATTTATCCTTTCGGGCGGAAATGGAAACGTTATTTTGTGCGAAAGAGGAATCAGAACATTTGAAACAAAATCACGTTTCACCCTTGACCTTTGCGGAGTAGCATATTTAAAAGAAAATATAAATTTACCGATAATTCTCGACCCGAGTCATGCTATGGGATATGCTTATGGAGTGCCGGATCTTGCAAGAGCTTGTATGGCAATGGATGTGGAAGGTTTATTAATTGAAGTACATCCCGATCCGAAAGCAGCTAAGTCCGACGCATCACAACAACTGAATCATGAACAGTTCAAAAAACTATTTGAAACGCTTAAGCCTATTGCAAAAGCTGTTGGCAGAACGATTGTTTAGAAATAAGTTAAAAGAGATAAGGCAAAAGGCATAAGTTGACAAGGCATAAGGCATAAGTAAACAAGGGAAAAAATAGAGTTATCATTAATATTGAGAAATTTGCTTTTTGCATTTTGAAATTTACATTTTGCACCAAATAAAACGTATGACATTTATCCATAAAAATATTAAGTTCCTTAGGGAACAGATGCAATTAACCCATGAGCAGCTTGCCATGATGTGCAGCATGAATATTGATTCTCTTAAAACAATTGAAAATGGAACTATAGAACCAAGGTTACAGGAATTATTATCGTTGGCTGAAGCCCTGAATTACCCTGTTGACAGGTTGATCATAGAGAACCTTGAAAAAAACTATTATCTTTTTAAAAGTTTTGAATTCAAATTTCTCGCTTTAGATATCGATGGAGTGCTTACTGATGCCGGCATGTATTATACTGAAAGCGGTGATGAATTTAAAAAATTCAATGCAAAAGACGGTCTTGCAATAAAAACTTTGACTGATGAAGGTAAATATGTAGGTTTCGTAAGTTCCGGGAAAAACAGTAAGATAATTGAGAATCGCGCCGAATTGCTGGGAGTACAGAAAGTTTATGTAGGAACGTGGAAAAAAACTGAAGTTATTGATGAATGGTGCAAAGAATTAAATATAGGTTTTGAAAATGTTGCATACATTGGCGATGATATGAACGATCTTTCTGCCATTCAGAAAGCAGGATTATCTGCCTGTCCAGCTGATGCCGTTCCTTTGGTTAAAGAATCTGTTAATTTTGTCCTTTCCAAAAAAGGTGGCGAAGGTTGTGTAAGGGAATTTGTCGAAAAGTATATTATGGCGATTCGCTAATAATAAATTATCAGGAAATTCAAAAACCTTAGAACACAAATATTGTTAATGCTTTGTTAACATCTTTTAATAAAACAATTATTTAATTTCATCATTTCAACTGCGCCTTCCTAAATTCTTTATTTACGGACATCTCCAAATGCAAGCCCTAATTCTTAAAAAAATATTTATTAGCAATTAATTATTCATAAAAAGAGATTTTAACATTTGAAAAATAACCATATTACTATTTACTTTTGTAAGCTTTTAAATATCCAATAAAAAAATGTTTAAGTACGATAACAGGATTAAAAATTCCACTATTCATAAGATAAAGGAATATCTTAAGCGATCTGATAAATTTATTATCAGCGAACAATCAGCAACACGTATTGAATACCTTATCAGGCAAAGGCAGCTTCTTATTGATTCCGTGGAAGTGGATGGCACCGAAGCCGGCACGGGAAGACCTTTGCGGCTTTTACTTAATATTAAAAATTTGGTATGCGCTGTTAATAAATAAGTATTAGTATGTGCAATATTTAATTCGCTTTTAATTATCAAAGTTTTTTAAATTTACATACTTTATTTCAAGGAAAATGAAAATATATTCAAACCCTTTAATTTTCCAGGGAACTAGCAGCCTTGAGCAATTCAAACAGTTTATTGTAAAAGGAAATTATTCTTCTGTTATAGTTTTGGTTGATGAAACCACTGAAAAATATTGCCTCCCTATTTTAAAAGAATACCTTGGAGCGCATATTGTATATTCTATTGCTTCAGGTGAAGAAAATAAAAC
The DNA here is from genome assembly GCA_903847905.1 of uncultured Bacteroidota bacterium. Taxonomy (GTDB): domain Bacteria; phylum Bacteroidota; class Bacteroidia; order Bacteroidales; family CG2-30-32-10; genus CAINEZ01. Next base: position 2,233 of record CAINEZ010000264.1, on the reverse strand, counting down.
TATAAGTTCATGTATAGATGTGTGGGAAAAGTTATCAGATGCCAATATTGACAGGAAAGCTGTTATTGTAAATTTGGGCGGAGGCGTTATATGCGATATTGGTGGCTTTATAGCTTCCACATACAAAAGGGGGATCGATTTTATTAATATCCCCACTACCCTACTCGCTATGTGCGACGCCTGCTTGGGAGGTAAGTCAGCTGTGAATCTTCAAGGTTTGAAAAATCAGGTAGGGGTTTTTAATAATCCGAAATCAATAATTATTTATACAAATTTCCTGGATACTTTACCCGAAAAACAATTCATTTCAGGATTTTCAGAGATCATCAAACATGCATTGATCGGTAATGTCCGATTCTTTAATGAACTTTATAATGGTTTTGATTTGAGAAGTGATATCGAAAATTTAATTGCGCGTTCAATAAAAATTAAAACAAGAATTGTAAATCTTGATGCTAATGAAAAAGGTGTAAGGAAAAGTCTTAACTTCGGTCACAGCATAGGTCATGCTTTGGAAAGTTTTTTTCTGATGGATCACCCGCAAAGCCCGATTTATCATGGAGAAGCTATTGCCGCAGGTATTATTGCCGAGTCATGGATTTCGATGAAAAAAAAATATCTTAATGCAGATGAACTTGATAAAATAGGCATACTTATTCTTCGCCTGTTTCCCATGATAAAAATAAAAAAATCTGATTTTGCGAAGATTATTGAAAATGTCAATAAAGACAAAAAGAATGAACACAATATTAATTTATTCACTTTGCTTAATGGTATCGGTCGGTTCAGGATAAATGAAACCGTCAGGAAGGAAGAGATTATTCAGTCACTTGAATATTATATTTTATTAAAAAAGGAATAAGGGATAAGGCATAAGGGAAAAGTGATATACATACTATTCCTTGATTACTTGCAAAATAAATTAATCCAATCAAAATTTATGAACAATTGTGCCATCATATCAAATTATTCAGGAAAGCTTTCCGGCACAATAGAACTACCGGGGTCAAAAAGCGAAAGTAATCGTGCTTTGATTATTAATGAGCTTTCAGGAAAAAAATCCTTACTCAACAATCTTTCTTCATCCATTGATACAAAGATATTTCAGAAAGCTCTCGCCTCTAAAGAATCAGTTATAGACATAGGAGATGCCGGAACGGCTATGCGTTTTCTGACATCATACTTTGCTGCCACAAAACAAGATAAAATTTTAACAGGATCTGTTCGAATGTTAGAACGCCCCATTGGATTGCTTGTCGATGCTCTTAATTTTATCGGCGCTGATATAGAATACCTTGGCAAAGCAGGATTTCCTCCTATAAAAATTAATGGAAGTAAATCTTTCTTTAATAAAAATATTATAAAATTATCTGCGAATATCAGCAGCCAGTTTATTTCCGCTTTACTTCTTATAGCTCCTGTATTACCTGACGGACTCGACATAGAGATTGAAGGAACTATTTTTTCGAAGCCATATATTGATATGACACTTGCTGTCATGAGATGTTTTGGAATTAAAAGCAATTTTGTTGGAAATAAAATTTCCATCAGAAAACAAAGTTATATCCCAAGTGAATATACGATAGAATCGGACTGGAGCTGCGCTTCATATTGGTATGCAATGACAGCTCTTGCAAATGATCCGTTCATTTTCCTGAAAGGGCTTAAACGATTGTCGTTGCAAGGAGATTCTATTACCCAGGAATGGTTTAAACCTTTTGGCGTAATTACAGAATTCAGTGATAACGGCGTATTCATTACAAAAGGGGAAGAGGATTTATCTTCGCTCCCTGAAATAATTGACTTCTCAGATCATCCCGACCTTGCACAAACCATGATCGTTCTTTGCGCCGCAAAAAATATTAAATGCAAATTTACGGGATTGAATAGCCTGCGTATAAAAGAAACAGACAGAATTCAGGCATTACAAAATGAATTAAAGAAATTAAATATTTTATTCATTGAAGATGCTCCTGATATATTCAGCATTCACGGCATATTTGATATAAATGCAACTCCTCTTATTGAAACATATAACGATCATCGCATGGCTATGGCTTTTGCGCCATTAGCAGTGAAATGCAGTGAAATCGGTATTAACAAACCTTTCTGTGTAAAAAAATCCTATCCTGCTTTCTGGGAAGATATGAAGATTGCCGGATTTAAAATTTCAGGATAATTTTTATTTGTTTTATAAAATAATACTTCGGTAGTTTTTTGTTTCACGCTAAGT
>CAINEZ010000263.1 GCA_903847905.1 uncultured Bacteroidota bacterium | reverse complement strand
TTTTAATTTATTTTCTTCTTATACAAATTAAAATTTTCATTGTCGAAGCAAACGAAGATGATTTCTTCAATTGAATTATTTCCTTTTAAAAATTTGTTCACTTCAATAATAGCTATTTCTGCAGCTTTTTCCTTAGGAAAATGGTAAACCCCTGTACTTATATTTGGGAAAGCAATTGATTTGATGTTGTTCTTTACCGCCAGTAGCAGGCAATTCCTGTAGCATGATGATAGTATAGCTTCTTCGTTATTTTTTCCTCCATGCCAAACTGGACCAACAGTGTGTATCACATATTTAGCAGGGAGTAAATAGCCTCTGGTAATTTTTGCTTCGCCGGTTGCGCAGCCATTTAATGTTTTACATTCTTCAAGCAGTTCCTTACCGGCAGCACGATGAATAGCGCCATCAACGCCACCGCCGCCAAGTAAAGAAGTGTTAGCTGCATTAACAATGGCATCCACTTTTAGTTTGGTGATATCGTCCGATACTATTTTTATTCTTTTATTCATAGCTATGTAAAAGTAATATTTTTCTACAATTTTGCCAAATAATTAAATGTAATAATATGAAAAAAAGAAATGCAACTTTGTGTCCCTGCCTGCCTTCGACAAGGCTTCGATGAACTCAGCCTGGCATTGCTCAGGCTGACGGCAGGCAGGTTTGCGTGAAATAAAAAACTATACTATTTAAAAAAAACAGATTTTACAATACCGGCAAATTCTTCTGCAATTCCACTGTTTGAAGCGACGATCTCTTTTCCAAAAATAAAATTATCACTACCTCTAAAATCGTAATTATTCCCTCCTGCTTGTTGTACTATGAATGCGCCTGCAGCTACATCCCACGGATTAAGACCGTATTCAAAAAAGCCTTCAAAGCGTCCGCATGCAACATAAGCCAGGTCAACTGCAGCAGAACCAAGCCTGCGGATGCCATGAGAATTTTTCAGAAAATATATAAAAAGTTCAATGTATCTTTCTAAATCAGAATAATCATAGTAAGGGAAACCCGTTGCAAGCAAAGCATCTGAAATTTTATTCTTATCAGACACTTTTATTTCTTTTTCATTCAGAAAAGCTTTACTATTTTCCCATGCATAAAAACATTCATCAAGATTAATTTCATAAACAACGCCAAGCACTACTTTGTTTTCATGCATCAACGCTATACTGATGGAATAACAAGGCACTCCATGAATAAAATTTGTAGTACCATCAAGCGGATCAACTATCCAGTTATACTTATCGCTCGTATTTGTAACTGTTTTTTCTTCTGCAATAAAACCGGCTTTTGGTAATATTTCTGAAAGTTTCGTTATTATCTTCTTTTCAGAATTTTTATCAACGTAAGTTACAAAATCGTGCAAACCTTTTGACTCTACATCTGTCGCTTTAATCCTGCTGATCTCGTTTTTCAGAAATAGTCCAACTTCTTTTGCAAGCAAACAAACTTCTTCACAAATTTTTTCGTAATTCATATCCACTCTTTTCTATTTAAGCATTAAAACATTCTGAAGTTCCATCACTCAGTAATTATATCATTCATTTTTTTCTTTTTCTTTTTCTTTTTCTTTAATAGATAGATAAGCAATATAATCCCAGTAATGACAAGCAATGTAGAAATTATTTCCGCCTGTGTTATTTGCCAACCTAAAATATGGTACTTTGTATTAACACGTATTTTCTCAATAAAAAAACGTTCAACTCCATTCATAATAAGAAAAATTGAAAATAATATTCCTGTTGTCTTAATTCGTTTTCTTATGCTCCATAAAATAATAAAAAGAATTGTACACATTATTGTTTCATAAAAAGGTGCCGGGAATACAGGGGGATTAAGCATGAAACAATGTTTGCCAATGCATCCTTTAATCATGATACCTTCATTGATTACATTATGCGGATAATTGTACGCCCACATCCAATCTGGCAGGAAACTTAAGAATGCAGGTTTTGAAAGTTCATTTACAATACCCCAATCACCATCACCTGCAACCTGGCATCCAATGCGACCAATTGCATATGCTATCATTATTGCAGGAGCAGCAACATCGCAAATAACCAATGCGGGAATTTTATTTTTCTTTGCATACCAGATAATAGCAATAGCAGCGCAGATCAGTCCTCCGTAAAATGTTAATCCGCTGAAAGAAAATAAAGAATGGATCGGGTGAGCAATAAATTCATCGATATTTTCAAGGTTATCAAATATCTTTGCCCCGATAATTCCGAACACAGCACCGTACATAATAATATTTCCCGTAAGTTCATAAGGATGAACTTCTATTTCGTCCCAGCGGGGTTTGTCAAGTTTTTGTTTTATCTTTTCTCTGTATCTGAAATAAGCAGCCAGCACAGCGCCAAGGAATCCTCCAATAAAACTGCCTTCACCTGATAACACATACGATTGAGGGTTTTCGGAAAAAGAATTATAATCAAAAATAATTCCTAATATTTTAAATCCAAAAATAAATCCGATAACAGCCATAATGAATAGTTCCTGCATGGATGCAGGTTTGCCAACTAACACCTTTTTATTTTGAACAGAAATAATTCCAAGTTTTTCTTTTCTTTTAAGTTCAAGCATTACAAGCCATGCAGCTATTATAAATGAAACCGCCATAAAAAAGCCAAAACTCTGTATTGGCAGCGGAATATTAATTCCGAAAATATCTTTAATTGCATCTGAAATTGTTGGGTACATTCTTATGTTTTAGATTTAAGATTTTGTGATTTGAGATTTTTTTAAACCAATAAAATATATACGATTTGCTAACTTATAAACTTGTTGAATTACATTATTTCAATTGCAAATATACCGTCTTTTTCAATTTTATTAAGTTTAACTTTTTTAATTTGATTTATAAATTTAGTATCAAAGGGTATTTTTACTTTAATATAATTTCCCGTAAAGCCATACATCATACCATTATCACTATCCGATTCGAAAAGCACATTTTTTTCTTTTCCAATATTTTCTTTATAAAAAGATATTTTCTTTCTTTCAGAAAGCGCTAACATTTTTTTACTTCTTCCTTTTCGTTCAGAATTAGGAACTATTTCACTTAATGTTACAGCATGAGTTTTTTCTCTTTCCGAATAAGTAAATACATGCATATAAGAAATAGCTGAGCTTTCAATATAATTGTAAATTTCTTCAAAATCCAGTTTTGATTCTCCGGGAAATCCAACAATAACATCAACTGCAATACAACAATCAGGCATTAATTTCTTGATTTTTTTTATTTTTTCAGAAAATAATTCAAGGTCATATCTCCTTTTCATTAACTTCAATATCTTGTCGGATGCCGATTGCAGGGGTATATGAAAATGCGGAAGGAATTTTTTAGAGGAGGCAACAAATTCAATTATTTCATTAGTCAGTAAATCCGGTTCTATGGATGATATCCTAATTCTTTCTATTCCATTAATGCTATCAAGCTTTTTCAAAAGATCAATAAAATTTTGTCCGTTTTTACGACCAAAATCACCCACATTTACACCGGTTAAAACCATTTCTTTTATTTCGGTGGCAGCAATTTCCTCAGCGATCTTAATTGTATTTTCAATAGTACCGCTCCTGCTTCTGCCCCTTGCTAATGGCACTGTACAATACGAACAAAAATAATCGCAGCCATCCTGTATTTTAAAGAAAGACCTTGTTCTGTCACCACTAGAATAAGATGGGATGAATTTTTCATTCTCGGAATTTTTGATCAGATAACCGGGTTTTACATTTTTATTATTCTTGAGATATTCTAAAATTTCAAATTTCTCAGATGTTCCAAGAATAATATCAGTTCCTTTTATTAACTTGAGTTCGTCAGGATGGAGTTGTGAATAACAACCCACGGCAGCAATAATTGCTCTGGGATTTCTTTTTTTTGCCTGATTAATAGCAGCTCTTGATTTTTTTTCAGCTTTTTCAGTAACTACACAAGTATTTACCACATATATGTCTGCAATTTCTTTAAAATCTACAATCTCAAAATTGCCAACAGGAAATTGTCTTGATATCTGAGAAGTCTCGGAAAAATTAAGCTTGCAGCCTAATGTATAAAATGCTATTTTTTTCTTTTCAGCCATCAGGCAGCAAAGGTAAACATTTGCGGAAAATTTAAACATACATTGTTCAATAATATAAATCTCACATTGCGATCATTCAAAACTTGCCATATTAATAATTATTTTTAGATTTGTGCCCTCTTAAAAAAATGGACTTATGAAAAAATTAGCCGTAGTAGCTTTTGGAGGAAATGCATTACTTAGAAGCGGTCAGAAAGGCACGATTAGTGAACAGGAGCAAAATGTTTACGACACCTGCTTAAGCCTTCTTGAGTTAATAAAAAATGACTACAATATTGTTATTACTCATGGTAATGGTCCGCAGGTAGGCAATATTCTGCTCCAGAATATTGCAGGAGCCAAACTGTATGGTATTCCTGAAATGCCCCTCGATATTTGCGGAGCATATTCTCAGGGGTTAATCGGTTACATGATAGAACAACAACTTCGGAATATTCTTGAAGAAAGAGGAATGGACCGCGATGTTATGACAATTGTTACTGAAGTTCTTGTCGATAAAAATGACCCTGCTTTTACTAATCAGAGCAAACCCATCGGACCTTATTATTCAAAAGAAGAAGCAGATAAAATGTCTTCAGAAAATGGTTCTGTTTTTGCCGAAGATCCCAAAGGAAGAGGCTGGCGAAAAGTTGTTGCATCACCAAAACCTTTAGTGATCGGAAACAAAAAGTCTATAGAAAAACTTGCCAGAGATGGTCAGATTGTTATATCTGTTGGTGGTGGTGGAATACCTGTGTTTTATAAACGTCCTAATTTTCTTGAAGGAATAGATGCTGTTATTGATAAAGATCTTGCTTCTGCTTTACTTGCAACTCAAATTAATGCTGACGAATTTTTTATCCTGACAGATATTCCGAAAGTGTGCATTAATTTCAACAAACCTGATGAGAAAAAACTCGACATACTCTCTGTTGCCGATGCTAAGAAATACTTAAGTGAAAAACAGTTCGCCGAAGGCAGCATGGCTCCTAAGGTTAGAGCAGCTATACAATTTGTTGAAAATGGTGGAAAAAGAACTGTTATAACAGAGGCTAAACACCTTGGAGACCAAGGCTGCGGAACAAGTATTGTTTTGAATTATACTGAATCCTGATGCCGAAATATAAATATCAAATTTTATCGATTTTTTTTTATATTTTAAATTTTCTTTATCTTTGATTCAGAATCTTTGACAGAAATTTAACTTATTGTTTAATTAAACCCTTAAATTATGTTTTGTCCAAAATGCGGAACGCCGCTTAAAGATGGTGCAAAATTTTGCCACATATGTGGTTTTAATATTGCTGAAACAACTTCAAATCCTGAACAACAGCAGTCACCACAATCACAACAACAGCAGCAGAACCCTTTTCAAGATTTTAATCAGGCGAATGTACAAGCCGCTGCTTCAAATATTTTTTCCAGAGCTACTAAAATAATGTTCTCTACAAAGAAAGAATGGCAGGCTATTGAATTAGAAACGCCCAATACTTCTTCTATTTTATTGGGATATGTTTTACCGCTGGCTTTTATTCCGGCAATATTCATTATTCTTGGATATGGGTTAATTGGAATTTATATTCCTTTCTTCGGAAGGATCGCAAGCTGGTCAATGGGTATGTCAACAGGAATAACTTCATTTATTTCTACAATTTTAGCAGTATATATAACTTCTTTTATTGTTGATGCTCTTGCCCCTTCGTTTAAAACTCAAAAGAATTTCGGTAAGGCAATGCAACTTGTAGCTTATTCATTCACACCAATGTGGGTTGCCGGTGTTCTGAATATTTTTCCTGGTATTTCCTGGTTGGCATCACTGGCAGGACTTTATGGCTTATACATAATGTACTTGGGTTTTGAGCATACCATGAAACCTGCAAAAGAAAATACAATTGGTTATTTCCTTGCAACTTTAGGAATTCTAATTGTAACCTATTTAGTTCTTGCGCTATTAATTGGAATGATTTTGGGGTTGATTTTCATTCCATCATATGCTTCGTTCAGATATGCTTATTAATATTTTTCTGAATTTTATTTTTTAAAGCCGGTTTTTTAACCGGCTTTAATTTTTACATAAAATAATTATATTTGTAATTAAAATCATTCCGCCAATGCGGGATTAAAACTTACCATAATGGAAAAGAAACACGACCTTATATTTTGTGCTCAATGTGGCGTAAAATTGGATGGTAATGAAATCATTTGCCCGGTTTGCGGGTACAAATTAGCCGAATTAAATCCTTTTCAAAATACAGAAACCCCTGTCCCTCCTATTCCAACACCTGTTGTTCCTCCACCTCTTACTAATCCAATAAATCAAAATATTCCTCCTGTAACTGATCAGAATTATTATCAGCAACCTCAGCAATCATATTACCCGCCTAAGAATAAAGGAATGGGCGCAGGATGGTGGATATTGATTATTTTTTTTATTTTAGCTATTGTTGGCGGCAGTGCTGTTGCTTTTTTGCAATATAATGGAAATATTTCTATCGAAATCTTGAGAGATTATATACCATCAAAAGATAGCCAAAACAGCGCTTCTGCAATAAAAACAGAAGATCCAACTCGATATTATGTTGTACATTCTTTTGCTGTAATAGGCACCAGGTGGACTGTAATAATTTCCGATGTTATTGTTTCCCGCAAAAAGTTCAATAACGAAGAAGGTGCTAAAAATCAATTTAAAAAAGCTATTATGTATTTGTACCCGCGGGATTATCATTACTTCCTTAGCAATGCCATTGCAAATAAGTATATGAATTATCCTGCTGCTCAAAGCGGGCATTCCAGCACCTTAAAAAACTATGGCCGCGATATAAAAAATTATGATATCAGGACTGTTAATTTTGATTATTAAAGGTAATTATTAATATTTGAGGCTGTCTCAAAAGTCAAGAAATTGTCTATTCTTCGATTAACTCTGAATGACAATTTCTTGACCTCCAGATGTCAGGCTGAGTATGTTACACTGAGTTCGTCGAAGTGTATCGAAGCCTAAACGTTTAGAAAAAATACCTTTGAGACAGCCTCTTTTTTATTAAAAAATTTCATTTTCAAAATCTATTTTTATCTTTGCCGCAAAAGAAAAATAATATTTTTAACAAATATAATTACGGAGGAATCTATGGCTTTCAACTTAAGGAATAGAAGTTTTGTAAAACTTCTTGATTTTACACCCGAAGAAATAATTTTTTTTCTTGAACTTTCAAAAGATCTGAAAAAAGCAAAATATGCCGGAACAGAACAACAAAAACTTAAAGGCAAGAACATAGCTCTGATTTTCGAGAAGGACTCTACACGCACCCGTTGCGCTTTTGAAGTAGCAGCTCTTGATCAGGGAGCTCATGTTTCGTACATCGGTCCGACAGGATCGCAGATAGGTAAAAAAGAATCCATGAAGGATACAGCCCGCGTGCTTGGCAGGATGTACGATGGTATTGAATACCGCGGTTACGGACAAAAAATAGTTGAGGAACTTGCAAAATATGCCGGCGTTCCTGTATGGAATGGTCTCACAACAGAATTTCATCCTACACAGATACTCGCTGATTTCCTTACCATGACTGAGCATTGTCATAAACCTCTAAATAATATATCATTCACTTTTATGGGTGATGCTCACAATAATGTTGGCAATTCCCTTATGGTAGGCGCTGCGAAGTTAGGCATGGATTTTAGAGCTACAGCTCCAAAAGAATGCTGGCCTGATGATGAACTTGTAAAAAAATGTCGTGAAATTGCAAAACAAACAGGCGCCAAGATCACCCTTACTGAAAGCATTGATGAAGGTCTTAAGGGTGTTGATTTTATTTATACTGACGTTTGGGTATCTATGGGAGAACCTGCTGAAGTGTGGGAAAAGAGAATAAAATTATTAAAACCATACCAGGTAAATAAAGCCGCAGTTAAAAAAACCGGAAACCCTGATGTGAAATTTCTACATTGCCTTCCTGCATTCCATAACAGGGCAACTATTACAGGAGAAGAAATTTTTCAGAAATACGGACTCGATGGTATGGAAGTTACTGAAGAAGTTTTCGAATCTCCAATGTCGCTTGTATTTGACGAAGCAGAAAACAGGTTACATACTATCAAGGCAGTGATGGTTGCTACTTTAGGGCACTAAGAATCGAACAGATTTTAATATTTTTGAAATCAAAATCATTTTTTTAATAATAGATAATTTATGAAAAAAAATGCGTTATTGCTAATATTCCTTTTTACGATCTATGGGTTACAAGCACAGAAGATCGATATTTCAAGAGTTCCTTCTGCCATTACAAAAGATTTTAATATTAAATTTCCTTCTGTTTCTAAAGTCAAATGGGAAAGAACTGAAACTTTATTTTTCGCCAGGTTTATGATTTACGGCAAAGGAGTGGATGTTACTTATGAATTAGATGGCAATTGGGTTGAAACTATGACTGAAATTTCGCTTAAGGATTTGCCTGCTGAAGTAATTACAGGTATAAGCAACATATTCGATAATACGGCTAAAATAAAAACAGCAGCAAAGATTGAAACGGCAACAAATGAAATTTTATACGTTGTTCGACTTAGATATAATGGCAAAAATAAAGAAGTAACTCTCAATGAAAAAGGGAGTATAGTTTAATTGATAAAGATTTTTTTTTAATCCTTTGTGCAGATATTAATTTTATAGCCCGCCAACAACAATACCTAGTTCAACCTGGTTGATCGCCATAATTGGTATTAACGAATCATTGAAAATTATTTGTTCTTCCTTTTGACCTGCAATAAAACTTGGCATCATTTTATCTGGATTTGTCATGATCAATATCATATCTGCATCAATTGACTTTGAAAATTCTAAAACTTGTTTAGAAAAAGAACCGCCCTTTTCGGAATATTTATCGGTATGGGAAATTTCATTCTGGTCGAAAAATTTTATTATCTGTTGCAGGTTCGCCTTGACCTTCGCCTTACGATATGGATCTGAAACAGACATTGCGAAAATGTTTACAACGGAATTAAATTTTCTGGCAATATGAATAGCCCATTTTACTTTTTGTTTCGATTCAGTAGTATCATCAATAGGAAGAACAATATTTTTATACCCTCCCCTGAAACCTCTTTCCTGAACGACAATTACAGGGACAGAAGAACTTTCAACCACTTTCATAGCATAGCTTCCAACTATATGTTGTACGCCAACCTTGCCATGTGTTCCAAGAACAATCATATTTGCGCCTATCTCATTTGCAGTTTTTCCAATTGCAGAAAAGATACTACCTTCCTTTACTATAAAGTCAGCTGTTATGCCATATTTATCCATTATCACTTTTGCTTTCTTGTCAAGTTTTTCATTAATGGAGTTTTTCGTAAGCTTTTCTTTTCTCAGATAAGATTTTGTATCTTTATTTATAACATGAAGTAAAGTAAGTTTGTAGTTTTGCATTTTACATATACCTGCAGCATGCTCAATAGCATATTCGATAACTTCCGTAAAATCGGTAGGCACTATAACAACATTCTTCTTTGGTATTTGTTCCATATAATTGAAATTAAATAT
>CAINEZ010000262.1 GCA_903847905.1 uncultured Bacteroidota bacterium | reverse complement strand
AATAAAAGATAATAAATATATATTTGTACAATGTAAAAATGGTTATAATAAAGGAATTAGAATAGAAGATTTAGCAGGTTTTTATTTTAGAATGGCAAATCATTCTAATAAATTAGGTAAAGTATTTTACACTTCAAAATTGTCTATACATATTAGAGAAAATGCTGTTGCTAAAAATATTGAGTATATTAAAGAAGAATTAAAAGATGATATTGTTGAAGTGAAAAATAAAAATATACAATTGTATGATTATCAAACTAAAGCAATAAAAGAATTAAAAAAATGGTTTGAAACAAATAAAAGAGGAATATTAAATTTGCCATGCGGAACAGGAAAAACTTTAATAGGTTGTTATTTTGCTAATAATTATGACAATGTTATTATATTAAGTCCATTAAGACAATTTGCAGAACAAAATATAACAAGATTTAAAGAATATAATAAAGATTTTGAAACTGTTTTGGTCGATTCAGATGGTAATAGAGATATTAAAGAAATTAAACAAATAATCAAAAAGAATAAATCTAAAAAATTACTATTTAGTAGTACATTTAGATCGGTCGATATTGTTAATCAATTTATTAAGTTATTAGATAATTGTATTGTTATTATTGATGAATTTCATAATTTAAGCAAATCTAATGTGACTAACGAAGATGATGAATTTTATAAACTATTAAAGTCTAATAATAAAATTATGTTTCAATCAGCAACTCCAAGAGTGTATGAATTGGAAGATGATAATGATGAGTGTGATGATGATATATTTGGTGGAATTGCTTCAAAGATGGATTTTAAGGAAGCAATAGAAAAGAAATATATTTGTGATTATAAAATCTATTTACCTTCTTTGGCCTTTTTATCATTTTCATTTACTGTACCTGGCTTATACCCAAGTTTATCTAGTACTTCATCGCTTTTATCAAGTTTGGGATTTGAATAAAGCATTGTAAGCGAACCCGATTTGTCAAAAATTATTCCGTAACCTCCTTCTGAAGCAAGTTCTTCAACTGCTGTATAAACTTTATCTTGTATAGGTTTTACTAATTCTGTACGTTTTTTATACAGGTCCCCGTCTTTTCCAAAACGTTGTTTTTGAAGAGCTTTTGCTTCTTTTTCCTTTGCAACAATTTCGCTTTCTCTTTTTGTTTTAATATCTTCAGGGAGTAATACCGATTCTGTCTCAAATTTTTTGTAAAGGCTATCAACCTCTTTGAATTTGGCTTCAATATCTTTTTGCCACTCTATTGACATCTCATCTAGTTTATCTTGGGCGGAAGCATATTCTGGAATATTTCCGAGAATATATTCCGAATCTACATAAGCATATTTCTGTTGAGCAAAGGCAACTGAAAAGATCATTGCAAATGCTGTGATTAAAATTGATTTTTTCATAATTTTTCCTCCGAAATTTTATTAATTACAATTTAAGACAAGTGTGTATAATGGGTTTTTAATTTTATTAATCTATTGATTGATTTATTGAAAAATGGAATTGTCCTTTATTTGCTCCGGGATTGCCTGTGATTTCATCAAAACCGTAGCCCCAATCAAGCCCAAGGAGCCCAAACATAGGTAAATAAATCCTAACACCAATTCCGGCAGATCTTTTTACATCAAACGGGTTGAAATTGCCGAATTTACTCCATGTGTTGCCGGCTTCCAAAAAACATATTGGATATACTGTTGCCATTGGATTCAATGATATTGGGAACCTAAGCTCCAAAGTGTATTTATTAAATATTATTCCACCTATATAATTTCCGGCAGCATCTCTGGGAGTAATAGTGTTATTTCCATAACCTCTCATTCCAATAATTTCTCTTCCGTCTAAAGCAAAACCAGATAATCCATCGCCTCCAAGATAAAATCTCTCAAAGGGCGGTGGACCAAGTTTTGAATTATAATATCCCAAAAACCCAAACTTCATCCGTGTGTTCAACACCAAATTTCCTGCCAGTTTTGTAAATACTGAAGCGCCGAATTTCCATTTATGGTATTCTATCCATTTGTACTTTTCCTGAGGTGTAAGAGTGTCAATATCTCTTTTCCATATTAAAGAATATGGAAGTGTTGCCTGAACAGACAGGGATAAGTCTGATCCTGTACGCGGATAAATTGGAGCGTCCACAGAACTTCTACCAAAAACCAAACTATAGTTTACATTATTGGATTTGCCATTTGTAAAAGTAAATGATGAAAAATTATGCAAAGTGTATCGTTGAAAATTTATTCCATGATAAAGTGTGAAATAATCATCAGGCCAATTAAGTTTTTTACCAAGTTCTACGGAAACACCATCAATTATAATGTCCTGTCTGCTGGCATTACTTTTTGCCACTCCATTGGATTGAACGGAATGGTAAGCCGAAACGCTGAAAGCATTTGGTTTTTTACCTCCAAGCCAGGGCTCAGTAAATGAAGCATTATATGACTGATAAGAAAGCCCATTTGATTGAGCGCGGACACTCAACTTTTGACCATCACCTGATGGAAGTGGTCTCCATGCTCCTTTTTTAAAGAAATTATTAGCTGAAAAATTATTAAAAGACAGTCCAAGTGTTCCTACAATACTGCCCGCACCCCATCCGCCTGAAAGTTCCACCTGATCAGATGATGCTTCCTCCACTACATATTCAATATCTACAGTACCGTCGGTAGGATTAGGCTTTGGGTTTACCGAAAGTTTTTCCTGATTAAAATATTTTAATTGAGCAAGTTCCCTTTGAGTTCTGATAATGTCTGAACGGCTAAAAAGCTGGCCCGGTTTTGTTCGGATTTCGCGAATAATTACATTATCATTAGTTTTTGTGTTACCGGCAATTGTAACTTTGCTTATTACCGCCTGTTTTCCTTCGTATATTCTAATTTCAAGATCTATAGAATCGTTTTCAACTTTAATTTCAACCGGAGTAACCGAAAAGAAAAGATATCCATCATCAAGATACAGAGAACTTACGTCCCGTCCATCCATATTCATTAATAAATTGGCATCAAGCGCTTTTTGATTGTACACATCTCCTTTATTTATCTTTAGAATAGAATTTAATTCGGAAGCTGTATATTTTGTATTACCAATCCAAGTGATATTCCTGAAATAATATTTATGACCTTGTTCAATAAATAAGTCAATATTAATTGTTTTGTCATCAAATTTATAAACTGAATCTTTTGTAATTTTAGCATCACGAAAACCAAGTTCATTAAATTTATCAATCACTTTAATTTTATCAGCGTCATAATTAGTTTCATCAAAGCCAGAAGTGGCAAATAGCCTGTAGAAGTGTTTTTCTTTTGTCTTCTTCATCGCCCTTTTAAGTTTTTTAACCTCTATTCCATTACCGCCATAGATATTAATTTTATTAATTTTAACTTTAGCATTTTTATTTACATCAATTAGCAGATCCACTCTGTTTGAAGCAGAGGTATCCGTTTTCTGTGTTACGTCGGCAGACACGAATAAATAGCCTTTATCGATAAAATAATTTTTGACTTTATTTTTAACATTCATTATAATATTATCAGTAACTACATCACCTCTTGTAAGTTTTATTTCTTCTCTTAATTTGTCAGCTTCCGATTTTTTAACTCCTGTAAATGAAAATTTTGATAGCCGTGGTTTTTCCTGTAAGTAAATATCAAGAAAAATTATATTGCCCTGAATTTTAGAAGCAGTAATTTTTATATCTTCAAAAAGTCCCTGTTTCCAAAGGTTTACAACTGCTTTTGTAATTTTTTCACCGGGGATTTTTATTTTATCCCCAACTGTAAGACCCGAGAGTGTTATAAGTACACTATTTTCGAGAAACTGAACTCCCGAAATTGTAATTCCCCCGATCTCATATTCCGCAGGATTTGCATAATCAATTTTAGCCAAATCATCAGAAAGCGTGATCTGTGAAAAAGCATAAGGAATAAATAAAAGAAAGGCAGTAAATATTGTTAAAAAGAATCTCCTCATTACAATTTATATTTAAGTTGTTCGCTGGTTTTTCCGAACCTTCTTTCGCGGTTCTGGTAATTTACAATCGCCTCATAAAGATCCTCCTTACGGAAATCTGGCCATAATTTCTGAGTAAAATACAATTCCGAATAAGCTATCTGCCATAAGAGAAAATTGCTTATCCTGTATTCTCCGCTTGTTCTTATTAAAAGCTCAGGATCAGGTATGTCTTGAGTTGACAGGTATTTACTTATCAAATCCTGATCAATTTGATTTATTTTGATTTCGTCTTTTTTAATCTTTTCTGCAATACGTTTCATAGCATTTACTATCTCCCACTTAGAACTGTAACTTAAAGCCAAAACAAGCGACATCCTTGAATTTAGAGAAGTGTTTTTAATGGCATTTTTTAACTCTTTATTACAATCCTTAGGTAAACTCTCAATATCACCAATTGCTAATAAACGAATATTATTTTTGTTTAGTGTTTTAGTTTCATTATTTATTGTTTTCACCAGGAGATGCATCAACGCATTCACTTCATATTTTGGTCTATCCCAGTTCTCCGTAGAAAAGGCATATAGAGTTAAAAATTTTATCCCGAGTTCTGCTGCTGCTTCAGTGGTTTCTCTAACTGCCGTTACAGCATTGTGATGACCAAAAATGCGAGATTTGCCTTTTTGTTTTGCCCAACGCCCATTTCCATCCATAATAATTGCAATATGTTCGGGCAATTTTGAAATATCTATTTTTTCTTTGAAACTCATTCGGGCAAAACGTATAAAAAAAACCTCATTAAATAAATAATGAGGTTAACACATTACTTAATTTTATTAATTGTCGTCAATCTTTTTTTAAAAATTCTTTAAACATACTATGCTTATGATAAGCAGGGCAAGATTTATTTCCACTTGTTTTAAATTTACATGTAATAAAAACTCCGGCAAATGAATACCAGTCTTTAGTATTGGAATTACCTCTCTGCAAGCCTTTATTATCTATATCTTCACCGGGTTCTTTAAGGGAGCGGTCACCTAGAATGGCGGCAATATCGCCATGCTCGGCGCTAAGTACCACGGGATCTGCATAAGTGGTGCTAACATCATCAAGGTAATCAGTAGTTGTTTTTCTTATACCCCATTCAGCTCCAATACTAATGTTATCCCCAATACTATATTTAAACCCAAGACCAAAGGGAAATGACACTTTCATTAAAGAGTATGGTTTGACACCAGACGAAGAAGTTCCCTGACCTTCGGTACCCAAAGGCTGCAAATTATACCAGGTTCCATTATATTTTGCCTTAGGTTTAAAGCTGAATACCGAAATACCTGCAAAAATATATGGTGTAAAATAATTTTTCTCTTTATTCCCTGTTGCATAAGGAAGAAAATTCAACTCAATTTGTGATGATACTTCAAAAAGGGGTGATTTGAAGCTTAGATTTCTTTTTTCATTGAATTTAGCTTTAGCATCGCTGCCTTCGACAGAGCCATACAAACCACTCATTTTAAGCGCCCACCGTTGATTTAAAATATATCTATAAACCAAACCACATGCTGGTTTTGTTAGCAAAAAATGTTTGGAAGGGTTCAGATCGCCGAGATAATAAGATGTACCCAAAAATGGTCCAATTTCATTTCGCTGAGCATGTAAAGAAACGAATGAAAAAAATAAAATAATAATGATTAATGGCTTTCTCATTTTTTGAAAACAATACTCTATCCAAATTTTGGTAACGAAAATCTTCCATTAGGTATTTTGTAATAGAACGAAATAAATGCAAACATATAGGAATCTTTATTAGTAGGATCTCCTCTTTGCTCACCTGCAGTAGTAACATACCAAGGCAGTGAATTATTTGAAGGGTTTGAAAAATACTTAGCCAAATTACCTTTTTCCTGAGCTAAATAAGCTGGATCAAAATAAGTTTTACTTACATCATCAATATAATCTGTAAATGTTTTTCGCATACCATATTCGATACCCACTGACCAATTGGAACTCAAAGCATATTTAAAACCTATTCCAAAGGGAATAACAACTTGAAAAAGAGAATAATTTTTTCTTGTAGAAACAAGTCCTTCCCCTTCGGTACAAAGAGGCTTGAGAGCATACCATTTACCATCAAGATACTGACCCTTTGGGTTAAAATAAATAACACCGACTCCACTAAACAGATATGAATTAATCTGAAGAAAGCTCCATCCGCGAATTTTTTTTAGGTTATAAATATGACCTTGCCTTTCGCGAACAATATTATATTCAAATTGAGTGTTAAATTCAATAATTGGTGACCTGAAATTACAATTCCTGTTATTGCGAAATGCTTCATTAGTATATTTATCGTTTCCAGCTAAGCGAGCATATATAAGGTTTGTTTTTACGGAAGTAGATCTTGAAGTACGATACCTGTAACCTATTACAAAACTACTACGAACAGCAGCAAAGTCAAAATCTTTAAGCCCATTGGTACCAATCTGATTAGCACCCCCAAGGTCACCAAGAAAATTTGTAGCGCCCGCTCCAAAAAAGAATTCTTTGCGTTTTCTTTTCCAAAATGTGGTCTGTGCCTCACATAAATCCTGAAATAATGTGAAGAAGAGAATGATGAGAACAAGATATATTTTTTT
>CAINEZ010000261.1 GCA_903847905.1 uncultured Bacteroidota bacterium | reverse complement strand
GAATATAAAAATAAAATAGACGCTGATGAACGCTGAAAGACACGGATAAATCAGTTTTTATCTGCGTAAATCCGCGTCTGAAAAAAAGTAAAATCCGCGTTGATCCGCGTCTAATAAAATCAGTTAAAACCCGCGTAGATCCGCGTCTAAGAAAATCAGTTGAAATCTGCGTTGATCCGCGTCAAAAATAAATGGAAGAAGAAATAAATAATATAGAAATCCGCAGCGAAGAAATCGAAGAGATTCTTGGTAAAACACCTAACTGGATTATCAGGTGTGGTATTACCGTGGTTTTTATAGTGATTGCTTTGATATTTATTGGGAGTTGGTTTTTTAAATATCCTGATATTATAAATTCCACAATTGTTATCACTACCGAAAATGTTCCTGCTACTATTGTCGCTAAGACTAGCGGAAAAATTACCGATATTTTTGTAAAAGACAATCAAATAATTAAGAAAAACGAATATATTGCCGTTATTGAAAATCCTGCAAATTATTTACATGTAAAGGAAATCAGTGATAAACTCGACACTTTAAAATCAATAATCCTTGATTTTGATTCGGCAGTATATAAAATGATTAATTTCAAATCAGTATATTCATTAGGCGACCTGCAAACACCATTCTCAACATTCAGAAAAAACTATGAAGATTATCTGGAATTTCTCCGCATGGATTATCAGCACAAAAAAATTGAATCAATCAATAAGCAAATAACAAAATACAAACAGATGTATGCAAAGCTTGTAAAGCAACAAGATATTATGCAACAGAAATTAGTTATAGGCGGAAGTCAGTTTAGTCGCGATTCTTCATTATATTCAAATAATACTATTGCGCTTGCCGACTTTGAAAAATCAAAAACCACTTTACTTGATAATAAATATTCCGTAGAAAGTTCTTCTGCAACTATTGATAATACTATTATTTCAATTAACCAACTTGAACAAAGCATACTTGAACTGGAGCAGGATTATGCTGAGAAAAAGAAAAACTACGAGCTTTTATTAAAAGAATCTTATGATAACCTTCAAAGCCAGATTAAGCTATGGGAACAAACATATATTTTAAAATCGCCTGTTGACGGTATAATTACATTTACTGAAATATGGAGTATAAATCAGAATGTTGTTGCAGGAGACAAAGTAATGACCGTTGTACCTAAAGAAACCAGCAGAATACTTGGAAAATTAACAATACCGGTTAGCGGCTCGGGAAAAGTAAAAGCCGGACAGAAAGTAAATATTAAACTCGCTAATTATCCATATATGGAATATGGAATGATAGAAGGAAAAATAAAATCCATTTCGCTTATACCATCCGATAATACCTACATTGCAGAAGTTGAATTTCCACAAGGATTAATAACCAATTACGGAAAGAAAATTGAATTTGGTCAGGAAATGCAAGGTTCCGCAGAAATCATAACAGAGGATATCCGGTTAATTGAAAGGTTCTTTAACCCTATTAAATCTCTACTCAAAAAACAATAATAATTTTTTAGATTACCATCTGCAAATCAGATTTTCCCTAACGTGGACAAGCCACAACCAAATAGGGGAAATAATAATTTTGTTTCAAAAATAAAAATATGGAACTAATAACAGATGTTTCTCTTTATATTTGCAGACATTTTCTCTGAATAATATTTTGATGATTCTATCGTTACATTCAATTAATCTTAATTGAACATTTGAAAAAGAGTATTTCATATTTTATTTTTTTACTTTGCATTTTTATTGCAGGCTTTCCTTGCTTTTCAAATGCTCAAAAACAGAAACGTCCGCAAATCGAAAATCTTCCCAAGTACGACTTGCGTCCCTATCATTTTGGTTTTGCATTGTGCTTGAATAAAATGGATTTTGCCATACATCCTAATCTTGAATATACATCAGACACGTTATTGGTTCTTCAATCAACACCGCAATGGGGATTTAATATAGGCATTGTTTCTAGCCTCCGCATAACTGAATATACTGACCTGCGATTTGTTCCAACACTTTCTTTCGGAGAAAGAATTTTAGATTATACTTTAAGAAATAGTGGTGCTAACATCAATGTACATAAAAAAGTAGAATCTACTTTTATTGATTTCCCCTTCCTCCTGAAGTACAAATCAAAACGTTTGAACAATGTAAGAGCATACCTGATTGGCGGAACCCAGTTCAGCATAGACCTTGCTTCTCAGGCTAAAAAGAAAGATAGAAATAAAGACCTTGTTAAATTAAAACAGAACGATATGCTTTATCAGGTTGGCGTCGGGTTTGATTTTTATCTTGAATATTTTAAATTTTCAACCGAACTTAAAATGATGTATGGCATGCGTGATTTGCTGAAGCGCGACAATTCTCTTTACACAAATTCCATAGAGAGATTAAACTCGAAAATATTTCAATTATCTTTTTTGTTTGAATGATAATATAGACAAATTTATCTTTTATTTTTGTTAATAACTATACTGCAAGCGGATATTAGTTGGCATTCTTTACTAATTCCGACGAAGTACGAACTGTTACGAAACTACGAAACTTGCCTACTGGCAGGTTCGTAAGTTCGTATTTAATTCGTACTTCGTTGAGTAAATAAAAGTATAACTAAAAAAAATATTTTAGCAAATTCATGTAATGAAAAAAATAATTGAAATTGATTTATCTCCTTATGAATCTGCTGAGAATAATGACCTGAAATACTTAGTGTCGAAGAAAATTCACATTCCTATAAACAGTATATCCGGTGTCAGGTTGTTAAAGCGTTCTATTGATTCACGAAAAAAAAATATCATAATCCATCACACATTTGAAATTTATATTGATGAAAATCCTCCCGATAAAAAGCAATATGACTTTACTTATGGGAATGTTTCTGACAGAGATCATGTGATTATAGTAGGAGCAGGACCTTCAGGGCTTTTTGCTGCGCTCAGGTTAATAGAACTTGGCATAAAACCGGTTATTATTGAAAGAGGAAAAAAGATTGAAGACCGCAAATTTGATATCGCAGCAATAAACAGGCAGCGAATTATCAACTCAAATTCTAATTATTGTTTCGGGGAAGGCGGCGCCGGAGCATATTCTGATGGCAAACTTTATACACGTTCAACAAAAAGAGGTAATGTTAATCGTATTCTTCACATTCTTCATGAACATGGCGCAGCGCAAGACATTCTTGTTGATTCGCATCCTCATATCGGAACAGATAAATTACCCGGATTAATTACGGAAATCAGAAAAACAATATTAAGCAGCGGGGGTGAATTTCATTTCAATAGTCAGGTTACCGATATAATTATATGTAACGGGCAGGCAAAAGGAGTGATTACAAAAGACGGAAATAAATTTGAAGGAAAAGCTTTGATACTTGCTACCGGGCATTCTGCAAGAGACATATACGAAATACTAAGAGCTAAAAATATACTGATAGAATCAAAACAATTTGCAGTTGGCGTAAGGATTGAGCATCCACAACAATTGATAGATTCAATACAATATCATGGTCAAACAGGAAATGCATATTTACCTGCTGCAAATTACAGTTTAACTTATCAGGCAGGAGGGAAAGGAGTTTTTTCATTTTGTATGTGTCCCGGTGGAAACATAGTTACAGCTTCCACTGCACCTGAAGAATTAGTGCTTAACGGTATGTCGAATTCGCAGAGAAACCAACCTTTTGCAAACTCAGGAATGGTTGTAGCTGTTGACGAAAAAGATTTTATCGAATATTCGGAGTCGGGCCCGCTTGTAGGATTGAGATTTCGGGGGGCGCTCGAAAAAGCAGCATTCCTTGCAGGAGGATCCGATCTTACAGCGCCTGCTCAGCGCATGGTTGATTTTGTTGAAAAGAAAATATCGGGCGATCTTAATAAAACATCTTATTTCCCCGGAATCATCAGTTGTCCGCTTCATGAATTTTTACCATCATTTATTGTAAGCCGTTTGCAGGAAGCCTTTGTTGTTTTTGGAAAGAAGATGAAGGGTTACCTGACTAACGAAGCTAATCTGCTTGGAGTGGAAACACGTACATCCTCTCCTGTAAGGATACCAAGAGATTTTAATACACTGGAACATCCTCATATAGCAGGGCTATATCCTTGCGGTGAAGGAGCCGGATATGCAGGAGGAATTGTTTCTTCGGCAATTGATGGCGAGAGATGCGCCGAATGTTCAGCGAAAAAAATACTTGCTTAATTGTTACATGATTTATTTTCTTTAAATTTGTTTTTCTAATATTTATAAATATGTCTGACGAAGAGCTGAAAAAACTACCCCTGGCTGAGAAGATTATTGAAAAAGGCGGATTAAAACTGGATGTTTATAACAATACTTATGAATCATTCAGAGAAATGAAAACCATAGCAAAAAATATTACGGAAGTTTTAAAGAAAAAAATTACAAAAGTTGATAAACGTATAAATTTCGACTTTGTTGATCGTGGCGAATTTGAAGCGGAACTTAAATTTGGCAGCGATATGCTTGTTATTTCTATGCACACCAATGTTTTTGAATTTCCACGCGAGCATGATATTATGAATCTTTCATACATTAAAAAAGATATTACACGTTCCTACTGTGGCATTATCAATATGTATAACTTCCTTGCTGATTCTTATAAATACAATAGAGTAAATGACGTGGGATACTTAGTAGCTAGGATTTTTATTAACAGGGAATATCATTATTTTGTAGAAGGCAAGCGGCAAATTGGATTAATGTATAATAATTTTTCTAAAGCCAAAATTGACAAAAGTTCGTTAAAAAAAATACTCGAAACCGCCATTAATTATTGCGTGGACTTTGACCTTCTGACACCTGTTTACGATAGTATAAAGGTTGTTAGCATTTCAGAAATGCTCGAAAACACAATGAATCTGCGCACAGGCAAACGCCTTGGATTTAGATTCCAGGTAGACCAGGATGACGCGGAATAAACAATTTCTTAAAAATTTATTATAAGTTTATTATATTGCCATGGTTGATATGTGAAAAATATTAATAACTGATGTGTTACGCAAAAATAATAAATGATTTCAAATTAACGGTCAGGCTGAGCCGATTCTCCTGAAACGATAGTGTAGGGAGAAGCGTGTCCCTGCTTACCGGACAGGCAGGGAAGTCGACCATGCATAATCACTCTTCGACACGGACTCCGTCACGCAAACTCATGCTATGTCCGGCTCTGAGTGACTCTTAAGATAATAATAAATAAATATGCGTAACATCAGTTAATAAAGTATTTTCGTAACATTATTAATAACCTATTCGCTTTTCAATTCTTCTAAAACAATTAATTTCCCAAATATTTTGGATGAGTGAAAAAATATCATACCTTTGCACTCCAATTTATACTGAATCTTAACAAATTTGCGAAAGCAAAGATGAGTAGATTCAGTAATACTGAGCGAATGAGTTTGCATTTTATGTAAATTCATTCAGTTGAAGTGTAAGAGGCCCGTTCGTCTAGCTGGCCCAGGACGCTAGGTTTTCATCCTAGAAATCAGGGGTTCGAATCCCCTACGGGCTACTTTGAAAATTTAAAATTTTATATTATGGCATATCATAAATCATCAAAAAAAAGGATCAGGAGCACTGAATCCAAAAGAGTTCTTAACCGTTATCAGGCTAAGACAGTAAGAAATTCTGTAAAAAAACTCAGAGACACTAAAGATTTGGAAGAAGTTAAAAAAGAGCTTCCTAAAATTGTTTCCATGCTTGATAAACTTGCTAAGAAGAACATTATTCACAAAAATAAAGCTTCCAACCTTAAATCAAAGCTGACTAAAAAGGCAAACGCAAAATAAATTTTTTATAATGCTTGTTTAATAGCCTTTCTCTAATGGGGAAAGGTTTTTTTTTATCTTGCCTGTAAGAAAAATAAAAACAATATTATTTAGTTTAGTTTATATCCTAAGACAGATATTTCAACTTGATAGAACGATTGGTGTAATAGATTTTATTGATACTATTGGATTTCAAACTTTTTTAAATTTTCTATTTTTCATTTATTAGAACATTAGTATATTCGCATTATATTCAGTAAGATGAAAAATATAGAATCAACAATTAAAAGCTGGGCTGAAGATGATCGTCCACGCGAAAAGATGATACTGAAAGGAAAAAGTGCATTGAGTGATGCAGAACTTATCGCTATCCTTATTGGTTCAGGTAATTGGGATGAAACCGCTGTAGATCTTGCAAAACGTATTCTTAAAAGCGCGAACAACAGCATTGTTGAACTTTCAAAACTTACAATTAATGATATGCTTAAATTTAAAGGTATTGGTGATGCAAAAGCGGTAAGCATTACGGCTGCTCTTGAACTTGGCAGAAGGAGGCGTGAAGAAGAAGCAGTAGTTAAGAAACAAATAACTAGCAGTAAAGATTTATTTGATGTTTTTCATCCTATGCTTTCCGATCTGATATATGAGGAATTCTGGATATTGCTGCTTAATAAAGCAAATAAAATAATCGGGAAATTTTGTGTAAGCGAGGGCGGAATAAGCGGTACTGTTGCTGATCCGGCGAAAATTTTTAAAAAAGCGATAGAATATAATGCTTCGGGAATAATACTTTGCCATAATCATCCTTCAGGGAACCTCAAGCCTAGCGAAGCAGATATAAACCTTACAAAAAAAATGAAAGAAGGCGGGAAATTTCTCGATATAAGTGTGCTTGATCATATTATTATTGGTGATGAAAAATATCTTAGCTTTGCTGATGAAGGATTGATTTAATTGAACAGATGAACAAATGAACATTCGAACATTCGAACAAATGAATATTCGAATTTACGATGTTAAATAATATTTTGCGAAACATAAGTAAATGATCAAAGCGATAACAATTATTGGCGCAAGGCCGCAAATAATTAAAGCAGCCGCGATAAGCCGCAGCATAAGAAATTCGTTTAAAAACGAATTACAGGAAATCATTGTGCATACAGGTCAGCATTATGATAAAAATATGTCGGAGGTTTTTTTCAGCGAAATGGAAATCCCATCACCTCATTATAACCTTAATGTTGGCTCGTCATCTCATGCTATGCAAACGGCATTGATGATGCAAAAGATCGAAGATGTTCTTATAAAAGAGAAACCTGAGATCGTAATACTATATGGAGATACTAACTCCACACTGGCAGGTTCTGTAACTGCTGTAAAAATGCATATTCCGGTTATTCATATTGAGGCAGGTCTTCGTTCATTTAACAAATCAATGCCTGAAGAAATAAACAGGATTGTTTGTGATCATAATTCTACTATGTTGTTTTCCCCGACAATTACAGGTGTTAATAATCTAAAGAAAGAAGGAATAAATATTAATAACAAACCTCCGTTCAGTATTGATAACCCCGGAGTTTTTCATTGCGGCGATGTAATGTTCGACAATGCCGTTTATTATGCAGATAAAGCTGAAACGAAAAAAAGCATTTTAAAAAAAATGAATTTAGAAAAAGATAAATTTCTTCTTGCAACGATTCATCGAGATAATAATACTGATGATCCTCTGCGGTTAAATTCCATTTTTTCGGCTATTAATAAAATTTCTTCCGAAAATAAATTAAATGTAATTATTCCGCTTCACCCGAGAACGTCAAAAATCCTTAAATCTAATTTAAGCAATATCCTTTATAATGCTGTTAAAAATAATTCTTTCGTCAGTATAATTCCTCCGGTTTCATTTTTCGATATGATAACTCTCGAAAAAAACTCAAAGACGATACTTACCGATTCTGGCGGTGTACAAAAGGAAGCATACTTTTATAAAAAGCCATGCATAATAATGCGTTCTGAAACTGAATGGGTGGAAATAGTTGAGTCTGGCGCAGCAATAGTATGCGATGCTGATGAGGAAAAAATTATTCGTGCATTCAAACATTTTAAAAATATTGAATTAAAATCGCTACCATCCATTTTTGGCGATGGAAAATCGGCCGATTTTATTTGCAGGACTATTGTTGAAAATTTTAATAAATTTAAAAAGAGATAAAATTGTACATTTTTTAGTTTATAGTTTGTTGGTTTTTTAGTTTATTCAGTTCTTTGTTTCGCTAATATAAGTAGCTATCCAAATAGATAGTCTAAATAACCATAACCTACCTCGCCGTCAGGCAGGCAAAAAACTAATAACCAAATTGAAAATTAAAGTGTTTAAATTTAAGCAATTCAAAATATAATTTACCAAATGATACTCATTTACACACATAAAGTCAACAACAGGATTAAATATATTTTTAATCTTATCTTTCGTGATCTGTTAGGTGTGGAATTTAATATTACAAATTCAACTTCTGAATTTAGAAATTATCAGGGACCTAAAATAAATTATTCTTTTCATACACTGAATGACGAATTATTTTTTTATTCTTCCAATCTTCTTTTTGAAACGGGCATAAAACAACAAAATATAGATCATGTAGAATTTAATAGGATCAAATGCCCTTTTGCGGTTTATAAAAGCTCATGTATTCCTTTTGACCCTTTTGCTGCAGCGTTTTACATGGCTACAAGGTACGAAGAATACCTGCCATATAAAAAAGATAAGTATGACCGTTTTGATGCCTCTGAAAGTATTGCATTCAGGCTGGGGTTTCTCAGGAAGCCCGTTGTTAATATATGGGCAAACATTATTGCAGACATAATTTCTGAAAAATTTCCCGGATATATTTTCCCGCAAAAAAAATATTCATTTATTCCTACCATAGATATTGACTGTGCATGGGCATACAGGCAAAAGGGGTTTATCAGGACTGTTGCAGGTTACCTGAAATCATTGGCAGAGTTTGACTTTAAGGAAATATCAGACAGGACTAAAGTTCTTGCGGGTATAAAGAAAGACCCTTTTGATACTTTCGATTTTCAGTTTGATATGCTGAAAAAGTATAAACTAAAACCAATATATTTCATTCTTTTTGGAGATTATGCTCAATATGATAAAAACATTCACGTGTTTAACCGTAAATTTCATGCTCTAATAAAATCTATTAACGATTATGCTGAAGTTGGAATTCACCCGTCATTCGCCTCAAATAATAAACTAAAAAAACTATTGACAGAAATCCATAGGTTATCAAATGTACTGAATAGAGAGGTTACAAAAAGCAGACAGCATTTTCTTAAATTAAATTTCCCTTTTACATATAGAGGATTAATAGAGGGAGATATTCTTGAAGATTATTCTCTCGGTTATGCTGCAGAACCAGGTTTCAGAGCCGGTATTTGTGATCCTTTTTATTTTTATGATCTGGATATGGAAAGAGAAACACACCTTAAATTATTTCCGTTTGCTTTAATGGAAGGCGCTTTACGCGATTATAAAAATATTTCTGCTTTTGATGCTATGAATTATATTAAACCTATTATTGATGAAGTAAAAGCTGTGAACGGAACATTTATCAGTCTTTGGCATAATGAATCACTGAGCAATCAAAAAAGATGGATAGGATGGCAAAATGTTTACGAAGAAATGATCAAATATGCATTGCCTTGATAAAACTATATCTTAAATTTCCATTTTGATAAAATATCTTACATACAATGAAATAGACAAAACCCGGTGGGATGATTGCATTTCCAATGCTTTCAATGGTATCATTTATGCTTATTCATGGTATCTTGATATAGTTTGCCCTTCATGGGATGCGCTGGTAGAAGATGATTACGAAAGAGTTTTTCCTCTTACTAACGGAAAAAAATCAGGAATAAATTATTTGTTTCAACCTTTCTTTACTCAGCAATTGGGAGTGTTTTCAAAAAGCAAATTAAATGAGAAAAATATTGAAAATTTTATTGAAAATATTCCGCATAAATATAAATTTGCCGAAATAAACCTGAATACTTTCAATAAAATCAGTGATGAAAAATACCATCTTATTCCTAATCTTACTCATGAATTAGACCTGATACCACCTTACGAAGCTACATATAATCATTATTCCGAAAATACGAAAAGAAATATCAGGCTTGCTATAAATTAAGGTGTAACGGTTTCAACAAGAAGTGATGCAGATGAAATTATCAGGATATTCAGGGAAAATAAAGGAAAAGAAATTATTACTCTGAAAGAAAAAGAGTACCTGACATTGAAAAAATTGGTCGGGTGTTGCCTTTACAAAAAAATTGCGCACATACGTGTTGCTACCGGAAATACTGGACAAATATGCGCCGGAGCTATTCTCGTTGAAAGCAACAGAAAAGTAATTTTTCTGTTTTCCGCTACAAATGCTGAAGCAAAGTCAAGCGGAGCAATGTCGTTCCTGATAGACAGTTTTATAAAAGAAAATTCCCAAAGAAATTTAACTCTTGATTTTGAAGGTTCAAATGATCCAAACCTTGCGAGGTTCTATAAAAGTTTTGGTGCAAAAGAATGTATATATTTTCATTATAAAAAAAATGATTTGCCTTGGATATTGTCAAAAAGTGTTACTTTTATAAAATGGTTTAGAAAGCTATTCTGATTTATTAATTTCTAAAAATTATGGTCAATAATTTAAGCGAACAAAATTCGATACTCAATGAATTTATTGCTGAGATAAGGGATTCGGAGATTCAGAAAGATTCAATGCGGTTCAGAAGAAATCTTGAACGCATTGGTGAAATTTTTGCTTATGAGGTTAGCAAGCATCTTGAATTTTCATCGAAAGAAGTCGTTACACCGCTTGGTGTTGCTGAAATTTCTACTTTAAAGAATCAGCCTGTAATTGCAACAATACTTAGAGCAGGATTGCCTTTGCACCAAGGAATTCTTAATTATTTTGATAGAGCTCAGAATGCTTTTGTTTCTGCTTATCGCAGACATCACAAAAGCGGGAAATTCGATATACAGATAGAATATACTTCAAGTCCAGGTATAGAGGATAAAGTATTGATATTATCCGATCCTATGCTTGCTACAGGTTCTTCTATGTTTCTTACTTATAAAAAACTCCTGGAAAATGGGAAACCAAAACACACTCACTTTATTACAATAATTGCAAGCGTTCAGGGTATTGAATACCTGACAAAGCACCTTTCAAGCGATGAATATACTTTATGGGTAGCCGGTATAGATGATGAATTAACAGCACAATCATATATAGTTCCCGGTTTAGGTGATGCCGGAGATCTTGCCTATGGAAGTAAATTATAATAAATAACTTGAGTTTTGCATAATTTTTTTTATTCTTTTGAAGGCCAAAAGAAACCTACCTACCGGACAGGCAGGCAAAAGCCTTTCTGCTGCCGAAGGTTTCTTTGCCTACACAAATGGCTGCACGGATATATGCGTGTTCGGCAGCGAAATTCCGATACCTTTTGTGCTTATTTAATCTTTTTGCTTGTAGCGGAATTTCGAATAGCCGTCTTACGCACAAGCTACACGCATATATCCTTCACAAACTGTCGGCATCAGAAATTATATTTCGTTTTAATTTTAAACATTTTTCTTTTTTACTTTTATTGAAAAAGTTATTTTTAACTAATAGTCTTTTCTTTTATTATTCTTGAGTTTGGTGTATTTTTAATTCATACAAAAGTCGAGTAAGGTTAACTATAGCAGTATTTTTTTGTCTGGCTATTATGTGTAAGGTCATGCCATTCTGTTTCAATATTAGCAAAATTAATTTTTTTTTTTGTATTTTCCGACAAAAACTTTTTAAGTTTTATTTTATTATT
>CAINEZ010000260.1 GCA_903847905.1 uncultured Bacteroidota bacterium | reverse complement strand
CCAGAAGGCTCTCGACCGGGCTAGCGCCGAGCTTTCTCGCCTCTCGCGTCGCG
This sequence comes from uncultured Bacteroidota bacterium, assembly GCA_903847905.1. Classification (GTDB taxonomy): domain Bacteria; phylum Bacteroidota; class Bacteroidia; order Bacteroidales; family CG2-30-32-10; genus CAINEZ01. The sequence goes on along the minus strand of CAINEZ010000260.1, from coordinate 2,108 downwards.
GCACGACGGCACTTCTCGGAAATGGTATGCTTACGTCCACGAACAGCTTCATGGGCGGCTTGCGTGATTCTGCTGCGATAAGCCGGAGTAGTCTTGCTCATTCTAATCGTATTGTTCTACTGTTTGATGCTTGGTTTCTTTATGGCAGGCGGAGTGTTATTAAGTTTATGGAATAAGGAATTTAATTTCTTAATTTTTAAGCCTTCATATTTTTACCATTCTGTCCAATCTGGGATTGCACCTTATATTCTAAAATCTTTCATATCAATATTAGGAATAATTGCCATTCATTTTTGGCTGAGTTTCCGGTTAAAAAATCTTTTTTTGAATATTGGTATCGGTTTGGCAGGAGTTGTCATTGCGGTTAGTATGTATATCGGACATTGGGAAAGCATCAGTTACATGCCTTATGCCTATCCGGTCTTAATGTGCAATTTTACACCAGACGCTCATAGTTTTCTCTCCGACTTTCATATTAATAGTCTTATCTGCTTTTTTGTAATTTCTTTACTTAGCTATATCGATTTTTCAAAAAGATTTAAAGGTTGAGAAGTATAAACTGATAATTTCAGAGTATATTTCATGAAGTGGTTGGATATAATTTTTCCTTTGACCATTGTTGATCGTCTAAAATTGACCATCCTCACCAGAGTTAAATCCTCGTTGTTTACTAATGTGTGTTAAGATTTATCAGACCGTCTTTTGAAGTGGTCACAGAAGGACGGATTTTACACTTCGTTTCAGGCTACAGGAGGGTTGTCGATTGCGCAAGAATAATTCAGGAGGGCGTTGGTCCTGACGATAACTGGCTTTACTAGTAATGTCAGGATGCTGACCGGAAGCGTCAGCATTCAAGCCCAACTGGGCCCACCTTTGCCCTCCGAAGCTTTCTTTGACTACCGAAACGAAGTGAAGGTGGTAGCGTAGGAGGGTTTTTCTTTTAAAGAAAGATTGCATCGCTTAAGCTTCTTCAGGTTTCGGCCTTCGACCGACATAGTCGGCTACGGCCGACTATGTCAGTGGGTAAAGCCCTCTCCTACAGGAATTATGGTATGTATACATTTTAAAATATAGAACAGGTATAATCTATACCGGATGTACAAATAATCTTGAAGAAAGGATTAATAGTCATAATTCCGGTCAGGTTCTGGCTACAAAAAATTTATTGCCAGTTGAGATAGTAAACAAATATTAGAATGTCAGGATGACTGGCTGAATGTGGTCATGGCTTCCTGCCTTTGCATACGCAGTTATGTAGGTTGAAAATATTTCCTGTTAAGAAACCAAAAGTATACTTGAACAAAACAAATTCAACCAACAATTCTGTTTTTCAAAAAATGTTTCTACCTTTGTAGTTGAAATTATTATTTATAAATAAACTATGAGTGTAGTAAATACAAATAAACTCAACAAGTTATTAACCCAAAAAAATCCGGGGGGCTTGTATTTTTCTGCATGGTTAACAGAAGTAGGTTATTCAAATCAGCTGATAAATAGATACCGGAATTCGGGATGGCTTCAAACTTTATCAAGAGGAGTAATGTACCGTACTGGTGATAAGTTAAATTCCTTTGCCGTTATAAATAGTTATAATGAGCAGATGAAAAAGGATTTCCATATTGCAGCACATTCAGCATTAGAGCTTTACGGCTTTAATCATTATATCCCCATGGGAAAACCGTTATTAATGGTAGCTCACCCCAAAGAACAACTTATTCCTCAATGGATTAAAAAAATTGATCTCGATCGAATGCCCAAGTTCTTTTCTACAGAAACGTTTTCTAAACCACAAATAAGCACATTTAATTCTGAGTTTGCTCATTTAAAGGCTTCAGTACCAGAACAAGCTTTTCTTGAATGTCTACTGTTGGCTCCAAGGCAATATTCTTTCATGGATCTTTATTATCTAATGGAACAACTTACGTCACTTCGCCCTGATGTTTTACAGTTCATATTGGAATATACTGATAATATAAAAACCAAAAGACTATTTCTTTATATGGCTGAAAAGGCGGATCATCATTGGAGCCGCTTCCTTGATCCCTCTAAAATAGATTTAGGATCAGGAAAGCAGAAGTTGGTTGAAAAGGGAGTTTATCATTCAAAAT
>CAINEZ010000259.1 GCA_903847905.1 uncultured Bacteroidota bacterium | reverse complement strand
TATAAAAGCAATCCCACACTGGAAGCAAAATATAGTACTGCTCTCGATGAAATAAAAAATGCTTATGACAATATAGGAAAATATGTTGGACCCGCAATATATTATGGAGAAGCTATTACCAGGGGAATTGAATTAATTGGATTTGCTAAAACATACGAAGGGTTATACGACCAATTAAAACTTGGATCTAATACTGATTCTATAAATAAACTTACCCAAAGTCTTTCTTATGCGGCAAAGAAATATTTTAAAAATTATAATTTGCCCACTGATAAAAAAATCTGTCTTGCAATGCTAAAAATGTTTTTTGAAAATGTTCCGACAGAATTTCATCCTGATATATTTGCTAATATTATTCAGAAAAAATATAAAGGTGATATTTCTTCTTTTGTTAATGAAGTATATGAAAAATCAATTTTTGCAAGCAAGGATAATATTTTGGAATTCCTTAATAAACCAGAGTATAAAAAAATCGAAAAAGATTTAGGTTATGTTGCTATGATTTCATTTTACAATAAAAGGAAAGAAATTATCGAATTATATAACAATGCACTACTTGAGCTATCAAAGGGAAAAAGATTGTTTATAGAAGGGATTATGGAAATGAACAACGATAAGAAATACTATCCCGATGCCAATTCAACAATGCGAATTACTTATGGAAAGGTGGCGGATTATTCTCCAAACTCATCAATAAAATATGATTATTATACCACTTTATCCGATCTTATCGCTAAAGAAGACTCGACAAATTCCGATTTTATTGTTCCTGCAAAGTTGAAACAGTTATATAAAGACAAGGACTACGGTAAATATGCAACAGATGGAGAAATAAGAACATGCTTTATTACTAATAATGATATAACCGGAGGTGTGTCAGGTGCTCCAGTAGTAAATGGAAACGGAGAATTAATAGGTCTTAATTTTGATATTAACTGGGAGGCAACCAGTATTCCACTTCTTTTTGATGAGAACTATCAAAGAAATATTTGTGTTGATATAAAGTATGTTTTATTTATTATTGATAAATACGCCGGAGCTTCAAATATTATTAAAGAACTTGATATTAAAGAATAAATATTAATATTGTATTAATCTGTCGGATTAGTTAAACCTCTTGTTTATTTCTTTGTATATATCCATGCAGTACTATTAATTAATTGTATTACTGGAAGATCTTTTAGCGCATCTTCTTTTGTTGCATAGCTATCATAACATATACGCCATTTCCCAGCACTATTTTTATCTAAAACTTGCGAGTTTGGAAAGCCATTAGCTTTTAAATTATTTACAGCGGAATTAGCTTCCTGCAATGTTTTATAGGAACCTGCTATAATAAAAAAAATATTTTTTGAAGCATTTGATGTATTTGAAGCAATTGAAGCAATTGTTGTATTTTCAGTAGTTATTTGCAACTTCTGAAGCATAATTGCTTTATTTATTTCGGTGTTTGAAATAGTATCAGAAATATATAAAGTCTCTTTGTAAGTATTATATTTTTCTGCTGAAACCAAAAGATTATAAGTCTTATTTGTCGGCAATGAAATAAAATAGTTACCGGTTTCATTATTCGATGTAAAACTTGCTATAGTATCATTTGTATTTGCATCAGTCACTTCTAGTTTAGCGGCTACAGGCTTATTTGAATACTCATCCGTAATGATACCCTTTAGATTTGCCATTAATTTAACGAAGCTAAGTTTATATATGTCAAGATCGCCAAAACCATTTTCTCTTGCTGAAGAATAATATGCATGTTTTTCATCCTTGGTCGGAACATAAAATACATCATCATCAGTAGTGTTAATAGGATAACCAATGTTTTTGGGTTTAGACCAATATCCATCGTCGGAAAGCGTGGAAGTAAAAATGTCAAAGCCACCCATGCTTTCATGTCCTTTAGATGAAAAATAAAGTGTAACTCCATCTGGTAGAATAAATGGTGATTCCTCATCATATTCAGTGTTAATCACGGAACCTAAATTTTTCGCCTTCGACCATTCTCCGTTTGAAAGCTTTTGGCACATATATATATCTTTTCCGCCATAACCGCCTTTTCTGTCGCTTGTAAAGTACAAAGTGTTTCCATCAGCTGTGAGACATGCGTGTGTTTCCAATGCCTTCGAATTAATTTCAGGTGAAAGCTTTTCAGGAACAGTCCAATCACCATTTTTAAAATTACTTACATAAATATTTCCGTCGCCATTATCATCTTTGTAAATAAAAAGTTGTTTACCGTCATAAGAAAGGCTAATGGAAGCTTCATGACCGCATGTGTTGATGTCGCCCATATTTTTAACATCTACCCATTTCTTCTGATCTTTATCATAATGGGCAGTGTAGATATCTTCATAGAATTTTCCATAAGCGTCTTTTTTTCCGCAGGTAGTTCCTTCACGTCGTGATGTAAAATATATAGTTGATTCATCAGCTGAAAGAACAGGCGAATAATCAGCATAAATACTGTTTACAGGTTCTCCAAGATTCTCTACTTTGATTTCAACCGGGTTTGCAATAAGCTTTTTAGCGTTATTACACATGGTTATCTGTCGATCTGCATCTTTAATTAAATCTTCATTGCTATTGTTAAGATAGTGTTTGAATTTTTCAAAAAGTTTTATTGCATTATCAATCCGGTTATCTAACATGTATGCGCGTCCAAGATAATAAGATGCGAAAATCGGCGCAGATTTTTCTTCGGGTTCTCCAACATAGTTTGTAGATATTTTCTTATTAGCTTTTTCAAGAAAAGGAATAGCTTTCAATTTTTCAAGCGATGAATTAATATAACATAAGCCGATATTGAAATTCAGATTCGGATTGCCGGGAGTGAGAGTGTCAAGGTGAAGGAAAAGAGGTAATGCTGCCTGATAATTTTCATCACTTATATAATTGATTGCAAGGTTGTATTTATTCCTGAATTCTTTAGAAACCTGTGAAAATCCTGAAGTGATGAATATTAACAAAGAACAAAAAACGGTTATAAAATTTTTCATAATAGAAATATTTTAGAATAAAAAAAATGTTTGTAATAACAAAAGTACAATTTTTCACAAACACAAATTAAAATAAAATAAAAAATCTGAGTATCCGAAAAAAAATGTCCTATAAGTTGTTATATATTGCAGGCAATAGACCAATTTTAAAATATATGTCAAAATCTACATATATAAGGATAAATATATGTCAAAATAAGTTATTAATGGGAAAAAATTATAATTTTGTTTAATAAATCGTACAAAATTTAAAATAAGAAGACATTTTACCTACTCCGATTTTTAATAAATTCAAGATGTTTCGAATAAAAAAAAATAAAAAGCAACAACCTGAATCAGAAATGTCTTTCTGGGAACATCTTGAGTCTCTACGCTGGCACTTTATTCGTTCTGCAATTGCAATATTAGCTTTTGCAGTACTGGCGCTAATTTACAATGAATTTATTTTTGATAAAATTATTCTTGCCCCGAAAGAATCCGATTTTTTAACCAATAAACTACTTTGTTGGTTTGGCGGAAAAGTAAATATTGATTATTTCTGCATAAATAAACTTGATCTTAAAATCATTAATACAGATATGTCCGGACAACTCACTACTTCTATCTGGGTTTCTTTAATAGCTGGCTTGATACTGGCTGTACCTTATGTTTTGTTGGAGTTTTGGCGATTTATAAAACCTGCTTTGACCGAAAAAGAAAAAAAATATTCAAGAGGATTTGTTTTAATAACATCTTCCCTTTTCCTTATTGGAGTTGTGTTTTGTTATTTTTTGATCATTCCCCTTACAGTTAATTTTCTTGGCACTTATAAAGTAAGTAACAGTGTTGAAAATTATATCACATTAAGTTCGTATATAAGTACCGTTACCAATTTGACTTTTGCCACCGGGCTTGTGTTTGAGTTTCCGATATTAGTTTATTTTCTTACAAAAATCGGGATACTAACGCCTCAGTTTCTTTCCAAACAAAGACGATATATTATTGTCATTATTCTTATTATTGGTGCAATTATTACCCCCCCTGATGTTTTCAGTCAGGTAATGGTAAGTATTCCTCTATATGGACTCTACGAATTAAGTATCTATATTTCACGGATAGTTTACAGGAAAAGAAAAAAAATACTTGATCCCGCAAAATAAATTTAGCTTTTTTCAATAAATTTCAAAACTACTTCGGTAAATTCTTTTGGATTATCAGCGTGAACCCAATGTGATGCTCCGGAAATTTTTTTAAAATTAGCTGTGGGGAAAAGTTCTTTTATTTCAGGAATATCATTATCTTTAATATAATCTGAAAGTTCGCCGCAAATAAATAAAGTTTGCCCCGTAAAAGATAATTTGCAATATAAACTTTCAAAAATAGAATTTAAATTTTCCTTTATTCCGATAATATTAAACTTCCACTCAAATTGATTATCATCTCCTCGCTTTAAATTCTTTAAAATTAATTGTATGATTTGCTGGTCAGGTATTTTTAGCGAAAGCTGTTTTTCGATTTCCTGTCGGGAAATAGTACTTCTTATTTCAACTTCGGACAATACATCAATTATTTCAGTATAATTAACGGCATATTCTTTAATCCCAATATCGACAATAATAAGTTTGGAAATTTTTTCGGGATAGTGTAATGCTAAATTCATAGCTACTCTACCTCCCATAGAATGACCTATTATCACAGGATTTTTTATAGAATGTAGTTCGATAAAATCATTCAGGTCTTCAGAAAGTACTTTATAATTAAATTCATCGCTATGTGGCGATCTTCCATGATTACGCTGATCGGGAATGTAAACACTAAAATTATTTTCAGCTATTTTTTTGCCAATAGTAACCCAGTTGTCAGATAATCCTAATAATCCATGTAAAATAATCAAAGGTTGGCCTTCGCCATATTTTCTGTAAAATAATTTCATTTGCAATGATACTTAATTTGATCAAAACTTTACTACAATGTTTGCATATAAAATATTATCGAAATTTATTTTTAAGCTATGCATATTTGTATTACATGTTGAAGATAATAGAAGCTAATATTGTTATTATTAAAT
>CAINEZ010000258.1 GCA_903847905.1 uncultured Bacteroidota bacterium | reverse complement strand
ATGGGAGAAAAAGTAAAGCGATTCAGAATTGTTGATGCCAATAATGCAATGGCATCCGGCATAAAACTGCCTCAGTTCTTTTTAGCAGTTCCGCCAAATGACATTTTCGGTACTGATAAAATTTTACTTAATCAGGAGTCTTTATTAAAAAATTTGTTACTACTCAGCAGCTAAATTAGACAATAAACCCAATGCTTCCAAAACATTTTGAGAGTTCTTAATAGTAGTATCAATAACAGAACGTAAAACAGCGAAGCGATGAGCCCCAGCAAAGGCATTGAATTGATTTGAGACTTTCATTTTGACTTTAGCTGTTCTAATAGACCTTTCGGAACCGTTATTGTCCGGAGGTACTTTTGGTTGATATAGAAATGTAAGTATAGCATCATGATTTTTGTTGAGTCGCTTAATAAAAGCCTGAACTTTCTTGTGTTTCCCTTCAATGTCGTTGTGCAATAAGTCATTGAGTTGTTGCTGGATGTTCATTACTTCTTCATTAGATGATGTATAATCATGAGAATGTAGTTGCTTTTTGAGTTCAATTGCCGATTTAAGCAATTGCTTCATTTTCACAGACCACTGACAGTTGAATACATCAATAAAATTATTGAGTTCGCGAAGCAAATGCGATGTGCAAATTTGGTGGGATTTTGCTGCAACTTTTAACTGAGCTGCCAAGCAGTCGGTAACATATACCGAAACGGGAAACCCGTTTTTGAATAACCTGTCAATAGTTTCAAATCCACGACTCATAGACACAGCAAGAAAAGTAAACGCAGGTGTTTGAAAAGTAAACAGCCATCCTTTTTGGCCACTAATTTTTATGCCTGTCTCATCTCCTCCCACCACGGCTGCATTTTCAACCCGCTTTTGTATTTGTTGGTAAACAAACTCCGCTTTTTTTGTAAGATTCTTCAGCATATTATCAATAGTTCCTTGGCTGATGGGCACATTCAAACAGCTTTTTATAAACTCCGCTATACGTTCATAAGACATATACTGGCGTACGGATAAATATGCAACCCATGCACTCACCTGTGGACTATACTGGATATTCGCCATTAATCGTTTGGGTAGTTCTGATGTGGTAATATAGCCACACTTTTTACAAGTGCAAGCATAAGATTGATGTTCATTATATATCGGGATAATTACAGGTAACTCTATCTCCTGCTTGCGCAACACCAATGTTGCTTCACTGTCTGACAAATCATCTCCGCACTGTTTACAATAATTTGGCCGATACTCCACCACTTGATCCGGATGTTCATACATCGCTAATGTAGTGCCCTCATGTCCGGCTTGTCCGCCTGTTTTGCGTGTGGTGGGTTCTCGCAAACTTTTTTTATTGCTCCTGCCTATATCGTGAGATGGAGGAGTGGAACTGGTCTTGCTATTACGCCCATTTTTTAAAAGTTGTATCTGTTCTTGCAGTGATATTATTTGCTCTTGTAATTTTTGATTTTGCTCCTGCAATTTTTGATTCTGCTCTTTCAATATCAATATCTGCTGTTGGAGTGCAGTATATTCAGCTAATGATATAGTGATTGTTTCTATGTGGAACGTTTTTACAAAGAAAATAGGTTTACTCCTACACAAAAATGCAAAATGACATTTTTTTTAACAAATTATTGTTAACAGAATAATAATTTGCATATATTTGCTGCTGAGTGTTCACAAGATATTAAATAGTTCCGACCTGATAAAAGGCGTTTATATTTTGAACTAGCGACTGAAAAAAGCATTGTAAGGCAAAAATTTATAAAATAGTAAATTTTTATAAAGAAGAAAGGGTGCT
>CAINEZ010000257.1 GCA_903847905.1 uncultured Bacteroidota bacterium | reverse complement strand
AACTAAAAACTAAAAAAATGCAAAGCACTATCCCAATAATAGTATAAAATAAATATAAAGGAATGCAAAAGCTCAATCTCCCCGAATATTCTTTCAGATACAGAATAAATAATGAAAAGCAACATGTTTTTGATTTTATCCGGAAAAAATATGTAATGCTTACACCCGAAGAATGGGTGCGCCAGAACTTCCTTGCATGGCTGGTAAATAATAAGCATTATCCTGCAGGACTTATTGCTGTCGAAAAAGAACTTAAATTAAATGAATTGAAAAAAAGATGCGATATAGTTGTTTATAATAATTGTCATTCTCCTGTACTTCTTATAGAATGTAAAGCTCCGGGAGTAGAAATAACTCAGAAGGTTTTTGATCAGGCCGCAAGGTACAATATAGTTTTAAAGGTAAATCATCTTATTGTAACAAATGGCATGGAACATTACTGTTGTTTTATTGACTTTGAAAAAGAGACCCACTTCTTTATGGACGAGATTCCTGATTATGAAAAATTTTAGTTTAATTTTTAAATTGATGATTAATGAATTATGGGTTTAAAATTAGAATAAATGTTAATTTCCAATGTTCAATATCCTTTTTATATAAGCTATTTCTCATCTCTTTCCATATTCATTTCTCTGTCAATTTTTTTAATATTTTTTCCTTTTGTAAGGTAATAGTTAAACCGAATCAAAATACATTTAGAGTATAAATTTACAAAAGATTCTTCACGAAAACTTTCATCCCATCTAACATCTTTACTATTATTGGGTAAAAAATAATTTATTAAAGAAATACTTATTTCTCCTTTATCTTTTAATATACTTTTACCTAATGTTATTTCATCAATTAACGAACTTTGGTATGAGTAACCATTATAAGTTAAATCTTTTCCCATAAATGAAGCATCAAAACTCAAGTAAAAATCTATTGGGAGACTAATTTCTGTCATAAGCCATGTATTATAGGAAATTCCACTGTATTGATTATCTGGAAATTTATGATAATAAAAATCTATATAAATACTTGGTTGAATAAAATTCAATAACAAAGTTTGAACATACAAATAGCCACCGAACTTTTCTGAATTTGTGATATTATCATACTTTTCTGAAAGTTTATTATTAGCAGATAATTCTGTGTTTATACCTATTAAATTATTATATCGTTTATAATAAGGGGCGACAGATAAATATGCATTCTTTTTCTTATACGAATAATTAAGTTCAATATTTATTAATTTTTCTGGTTTTAAATATGGATTACCCGTTGAAGTTGTTAAAGAATCGTTTGAATAGTATGTAAAAGGAGTCAGCATTTGATATTTTGGATAATCCAATTTTTCATTATATACTAATTTGAGTTTATGTACATTGCTGATATTATATAGTATGGAAAACGATGGCATAAAATTCCATTGATCAAAACGAACAGAATCATAAATATTTATATTAAAGTTTTCTGCCCGAAGTCCTGTCTGAAATGAAATTTTATCTTTGTAGTAAGTAAACACACCATAATAAGCTGTCCTGAAATCCTTATATCTAAAGAAAGTTGATTCTTGCAAACTACTGTGATTGTTGCTTATGTTTCTGTAATACAACTGAATTCCTGTTTCGGCTTTTAATCTAATGTTAATTGGGTAAGCATAATCAATTTTTGAATTTACTGAATTGATAATATTGTTATCTATATCCTTTCTATTAGATGTAGTTTCAGTAGAATCAGAATGAAATAAAAAACTTGTAATTTGTTCAGAATTGTAATCTCTTTGCATCAAGTAGAAATTTGTATTTAATGTTATTTCTTGGTTTTTCTTCTCGAATTTTCGTTTGTAAAAAAGTGTATAATTCTGCAACTTATTTATACCCTTTCTATCTGCGCTAGCAAGAGCGGAGTAAAAAGGGATTTT
>CAINEZ010000256.1 GCA_903847905.1 uncultured Bacteroidota bacterium | reverse complement strand
TGAACTCCTTTATTATAATATCCTTCATAACGTTTTTTCCCGTTTTCATAATAAACAGTTCTTTTGCTTTCATCCACTCCATTTACAAAAGTGCCCTCACTCCATTTATTCCCATTTTTGTAAAAATAAACCCAATTGCCATTCCTTTTATTGTCCTTGTATTCTCCCTCCATTTGCTTCTGTTTGTTTTCATAATAACAAACTTCTTTTACCATTTCCCTTTCTGTGCCTTCGCCTTTATAATATTTTTCAACCTTGGGAGACCCGTCAGCATAGGTTTCCTCAACAACTTTTTCGCCTTTATTGCAAGCGGAAATCAGAATAATACAGGTAATAAAATAAACAATTTTTTTCATATTAAAGTATTCATCTATTTTTCACTTTCGTATTCTTTGTTCAGTCCATCCAGGACATCTTTTGTCAGCTCGAGGCTATCGTTGGCTATCAGGATACCACTGCCTTTGGAAAAGCCAAGAATATAATCGTAATTATGTTTGCGGTTATAACGTTTCAAAAAGTTGATGATAGAATCCTGGAGCATGGTATTCATCGACTGTTCTTCTTCTGCAAGTTTTTGAGTAAGTTCATCCTTTAAAGCTAAAAGACTTTCCTGTTTCTGCGAAAGATTTTTTTCTGTATTCTGAGCCTGCTCAATGGAAAGGGAGTTTGCTTTAACTTTTTTCTGATATTCGACAACCTGGGTTTCAAAAGTTTTTTGTTGAATTGAAAAATTATCTTCAGCTTCTTTTTGCTTGGCTTCAAGTGCTATTTTTACTTTCTTCACAAGTTTGTAATTTTTCATAACTGAATCTGAATTCACAAAGCCAATGTATAAGGGTGAATTGTTTGATTTTTTCGTAGAAAGTTTTGAGCTTGATTTGCCTGTAAAATAAAGAACAAATAAAACGAATATACCGGCAATAGCAATTATGTTCAATATAAGGTTTAGGCAACATTTGCAGTTCTTATGCCCGCAGCATTCTTCCTTTTTATTTTCTTCTGTAAGAATTTCGTTATTTGTAATGTTTTCGTTTTCCATGATAAAATTTTTTAGTTATGCAAAAATAAACATTTACCTGTAAGTTTATACCTGATTAAATTTTATTTTAATAAGTTTTGTTGGGTTAATCTTATACAATAATAAAATAATTTGGTTTGCAAGGAAACTCAATGTTTAGTTCTATTTGACAGATAGCAGGTAAATAAATTTTTCACAAGTGCAATTAGGAAAATTGACTTTTCGCTCAAAAACTAATTACCCATTTCAGACATAAACTTTATACGCATCATTCTTATTTCATTAGCAGAATAAACGTCTTCTCCAAGCTCAGAAAGTGCTTTTTCTATGGAATCAGATTCTGCATTTTTAAAATAATTAAAGATTTCTTCCTGGTTATCCTTATCAATCACTTCGTTAATATTATAGTTGATATCTATCTTGGTTCCCGATGCAACAATGCTTTCAATTTCAGTAAGCAGTTCGTTAAATGTAAGCCCTTTTGCAGAAGCAATATCTTCGAGCGTAATTTTCCTGTCAATGTTTTGAATTATGTAAACTTTTATTCCGGATTTATTTACCACCGATTTTACCACCATGTCAATAGGCCGCTCAATTTCATTTTCTTCAACATATTTTGCAATCAATTCGATAAACGGTTTTCCATAACGAATGGCTTTTCCTGAACCAACGCCTGTAATTTGTTTTAACTCCCCGATAGTAATAGGATATTGAATTGCCATATCTTCGAGCGAGGGATCCTGAAAAATTACGAAGGGAGGAAGATTTTGCTTTTTAGCTGTTTCTTTGCGTAAGTCTTTCAGCAAAGCAAATAAAATTTTATCGGTAGCGCTTGTTTTTTGTCCGCCCGCCGTAAAGAAATCGTCATCAGCGGCATTTTCATAATCATGATCTAATGTCATCATTATGGAATGTGGGTTATCAAGAAAGTCAAGTCCTTCTTTGCTTACTTTCAACAAACCATAATTATCAATATCTTTTAGCAGAAGTCGTTCAATAAGGGTCTGACGGATTACGGAATTCCAAAATCTTTCATCTTTTTCTGATCCCTTTCCAAATACTTCAAGCGAATTATGCTTGCACGATTTTATTGTTGCGGAATTTTTACCTATCAAAACATTAATAACATGTTTAGCTTTGAAAAGCTGTTTGATGGCAATAACCGTTTCGAGTAATATTACAACATATTCCTTTGCTTCGAATTTTGTTTTCGGGTGCAGGCAATTATCACAATTTTGACAATTATCCTGTGGAAATACTTCCCCAAAGTAATGCAATAATTGTTTCCTCCTGCAGACTGATGATTCGGCATATGAAACTACTTCGAGTAACAAATGCCAACCGATTTCCTGTTCGGCAACCGGTTTCCCTTTCATGAATTTTTCAAGCTTCTGGATATCATCATAGCTGTAAAAAGCAATACAATTACCTTCTCCGTCATCTCTGCCGGAACGACCTGTTTCCTGATAATACCCCTCAAGGCTTTTAGGCATATCATAGTGGATCACGAAACGAACATCGGGTTTATCTATGCCCATACCAAAAGCAATAGTAGCAACTATTACATCTGCTTCTTCCATCAGGAATTTATCCTGATTTGTAATACGTACTTGAGATTCCAGCCCTGCATGATATGGAAGCGCTTTTATACCGTTTACTTGTAGGGTTTCGGCAAGCTCTTCTACTTTTTTACGGCTGAGACAATAAATAATTCCCGATTTTCCATGTTGCGATTTGACATATTTAATAACTTCTTTATTTACATCTTTTGTTTTTGGTCTTACTTCATAATATAAATTAGGTCTGTTAAAAGATGATTTGAAAATAGAGGCGTTCATCATATTCAGGTTTTTCTGAATATCCTGTTGAACTTTGGGTGTAGCGGTTGCTGTAAGCGCTATAATAGGAACTTTCTTTTCTATGGCTTCAATAATGGGTCTTAGCCTTCTATATTCAGGGCGAAAATCGTGGCCCCATTCCGAAATACAGTGCGCTTCATCTATGGCGAAAAAAGATATATTGATTTCTTTCAGAAAATCAACATTGTCACCTTTAGTAAGAGATTCCGGTGCCACATAAAGAAGTTTTGTTTTGCCCTGTGAAAGGTCATTTTTTACTTGTGCTATTTCCTGTTTTGATAAAGATGAATTAAGAAAATGTGCAATACCTTCGTCCGCACCGAAATTACGAATTGCATCGACCTGATTTTTCATCAAAGAAATAAGAGGGGAAACAATAATTGCAGTTCCTTTACTTATTAATGCCGGAAGTTGGTAACACATGGATTTTCCACCACCTGTAGGCATAATTACAAATGTATCGTTACCATTTAATACGTTTTTTATAATGGCTTCCTGATCCCCCTTGAAAGAATTAAAACCAAAAATTTTCTTCAACAAATTTTTCAGCGAACCATCAATCGTAGATTTCATTTATTAATGTCTTTGTAGTTAATGTAATTGTTTTACAAATGTAAATATATATATAAAATTTCTATTTGTTATGCAAATATAAAATTTTTTACAAAAAAACCGAGAAAAAAATAAAAAAGTTTAATTA
>CAINEZ010000255.1 GCA_903847905.1 uncultured Bacteroidota bacterium | reverse complement strand
TCTTAGGCATATCTCTACTTGATAAAACTCCTGTAAAAGAGCTGTTTACAAAAATAGATTACAAAGATGTCAAAGAACTATATAATAACCAGCTGTCAATCAATTTGTTTTAAGTGGACAGCTATGAAGATTTTTAGTTAATAGATTTAATTAATAATATCAATTTTTATACACATTAAATAATTATTACCAACCGAGATTTTCATACCATGATGGAAAAGTTGGACTAACAGGATCATAATTTTGTGTGTTTTCTAAAAAAAATTCATCATAAAGTTCATTTCCATATTTATATCCACGAACATATCCATAATAACGACTATCTATAAATCCCGCATTCCATCCTGCAGATGCTTTATCTGTATTACTTAAGAACCAAAATGATCTCCGTAGAGATAATGGAAAACTGCTGCTTTCAGGATAATAAAATTTTTTACTATTAACAGCATCTTTAATACCACGATCCCACTCCTTTTGATAATATAATTTCCATGCTTTTTCGTACTCTTGATTAAACGACTTATTTGATCCTTTTTCACTTGGATAAAACCCATCTCCACCAAAATCATCTATATATGTTGAGCTTGCTGTTTGCCAAAAAATATCACTCCATGCAGGTGTAGTTGCTCCAACAGGAACCCATGCGCAATATACTTCGGAAACTGAAACTCCAATAGTTTCGTCATTTTGAGTAAGTATGCCAAGAGTTCCTGATGTTTGAATATATGTTCCGTTTTCATTATGATTGGCATTATAAACAGCATAGGTACCATTATCAACTATAGAAGTTGAAACAACCATCCCTGAATTTGAAAAGGTTGTTAAAGTACCGTAATTGTTATCAGCACCAACTGCAAATACTAAAGAATGTGCAAATGAACTTGTATTACTCATCCAGTTAAACCAATCCATTTGCAACTGATGATTAATTCCAGCCGCATCATTACCGCCGCCACTACCACTGCCATAAGCAGTATAACCGCTTGGGTCGGTATAAGCCAACGGATTGTTTAAACAATAGCTGTAACGGTTTAAACCTTGTGTTGTGCTGTTTTGTGTATAATTATCAGGGCTTAGAAAACGCGCAATTATAGGATCGTACACGCGCCCGTTCATATTAATGAGGTTAAAAACATCAAGATGTTCATGCCCTGTAAAACCTCTGTCGAATAAATGCGCAGGTTCAGCGCCGCTTGCATAATATGTCCAATAAGTAGGGTTACGCCTTCTGCCCCATGCATCAAAACTCAGTTGTTCTTCAACAGCGCCGTTGGCATCGGTTATTACATTATACGAACCAAGGTGGTCGGTATAAATGTAATGCATTTTACTTGCTCCGGTACCTTTTATTTCGTAAATGGCTGCTAAACCATCGGGCGCAAAAGGTAAAATAACTCTCACTATCTGTATTGTTTCCAATCTATTTGGCTAAACAAATAAAATGAAAAAACTAAATTTGCAATAACAAGAACTATAAAGCTCCATACAATTATTCCTCCAAGTATATTTCTTTTTCTTGGCCACTTATCAAATTCGGCAACATAAACCTTCCATTTATCTTTATAGGCAAATGAAAAATAATTGATTATTAGAAGTAATATTATATAAATAATTGTTTTAAATGATTTTAATTCAAGTGACGAATATCTATTAAAAAAAATTGTATAATAATTGTACAATGAAAGTATAAACCAAGAGTCTAAAACCATTATAGCCAATAGAGCATACCAATTACTCAACGATTTTATTGCTCCGGTCATAGCTACTTTATATAGCTTGTAAAAAAAATAGTAATAGGCTTTTTTTATATTCATTTTGTTTAATTTTTATTGATACTAATAGAATTTTAAAATGGATTCATAGAATGTTGAATAATTTGTTGTTCTATAAATGGATCATTATTTGGATTTAAACTATTATGCCAATCGTTTATCCACCCATTCCATCCACCAGGATAAAATTGATCTATACCGTCGTATACTATTGCTACCGCAGGATTCCATATTCCATAAACTGCAATTCCGGTATTTAATCCTGCTTTACTCGGACTTACTGAATTGGGGTTATTGGGTCCATATTTATAATAGTTACTAACCCCAAAACCATCAGCTATAGTCCCTACAACTAATGAAGCTACGCCTCCAAATTTACCAATTTGTATTACTCTTGCTGCTTTTCCTAAATCAGACATGCCCTCAGCAACAATTCCTAAACCATAGTTAGCATAACCGACATTATCATACCAGCACCCACCCGATTGTGCACCGCCGGAGTTAGCATCACCCATCGAAATTGTTTTATGGTGATGTTCATAAGTATTAAGTAATTGAACGTTTGTGCCATTTATAGAGTTATAATATGCAGTATAAACAATATCCTCTAATGTTGGCTTTTCCATTGTG
>CAINEZ010000254.1 GCA_903847905.1 uncultured Bacteroidota bacterium | reverse complement strand
TTTTAAAGGCTAATTATGATACCCCCGAAAAGCAATTGCCAATAAAAATGAATATCTGCAAAATATGTGTGAGCGCAATAAATGAGATAGAAAAAATTACACAATCTTCTTACGAAAATATTATTAAAATAATTATAGAATCTAATGGGTACTTATTAAAGAAAAATGATTCAAAGTTCTTAGGTCCAATTATTAAAATAATTGATGATTCCAATATTTCATACCATGATTTCCTAATTAAATTCTTCTCATTTATAATTGCCAAGCTCAACTGTTCCGTAATAGATTCTTCCATAGTAGTACAAAATAGAATAGAAGGTGGTATGAAAATCTCATACTCGATGAATGAAAAGAATATGATCAACTACAACATTCTTATGTCTTGGACTGAAGAGACATTAACCGTTATGATAGATAATATATGCATAATAATCGAAATATTTTTAAAAGAGAATACAGATGTTGAAGGTATAAATCTTCAGGATCTCGCGGATACTATTGATAATATTGCTAATTTTTTCGAAATATTGTCCAAATCTAATTTTATGAATATCATAACAAAAGATTCTGATTACAAAGAACTGCAAGAAAAAATTTTATCATATATCGATAGTATCATACAAAAAATAGGAGAAGAAAAGAAAAGATTTAGTGATAAAAAGTATTCAGCTAACTTTCTACTTTTTTTTAAAAATATAGAGGAATATTTCACCACATTCAAGAAAACTATGCAAGAATTTATCACCAAATTTAAGGATTTTTTCAATAGTACTGGAGAACAAAAAATAAGAGATAGGAATTTTAAAATAAACATTAATATTGAGAAAATCAGATCAGAAATCACATATATGTATAAGACATGTGTATTTAAAAAAAATATTCAGAAAATAAGCACAGAAAAAGATGCAATTACTGAATTTGCAGAAAAAAATAATAGCAATTTAAAAGAATATTTGTTAGATATGTTAAGTAAAATATCGACTGATACTACCATAGCACCCATTAACGCAAAAAACGTTAAAATGATATTGGAACAAAAAAAACTACTAATAGATAAAGTCATAGTTTATAAAGATTTTATAGAATCCGTTTTATGTAATAACAAAATTAATCTTGAAGAATTTGATATATATTATGTAGATTCTATCATCTCTAAATTTAACATGCTGATATCGCCTAAAATCGAAACTCTTTACACAGGCGTAATAAATGCTAAAAATGTTGTAAATATAAGGAATGAACTGGATATAGTACATAATAATTTTAGGATCGAGGAAAACATAACGGAAATAATCAAGTCCGATAATATTAAATCTTTCTTGGAACAAGCTGATAAAAATAAAGCGTTTGGAATTTTTGAATCCATCCTAGTGAGATTCTTTAAAACTGACCATAAAAGAATGTATGATGATCTGATGGTAATTATTTTCGACGCATGAAAAACAATATATAAAACTAATGCAGTATATGAAGCTGATGCGGCTTCTCGCAAAATATTCCTCACCGATTACAAGGTGAAAATACAAGAGTTAGCGCGTATTGTCGCAATTCTTAATATGCCAACCTTAGATGATTACTTTGAAGATTTTAATAAAGAATTATGTGGAGAAATTATATATATTTTCAGGTCAATTTTGGGATATATTTTTAAAAATATATACAACTTCTACGCAAAAACAACTGCAAAATCTTATGTAGATTTATCAAAAATAAAAAATGTAAGCACAGTAGATAATTTAATTACAATTTATGGTGGTGACAATAAATCAACATCTAAAAAAATTTATAGTATGGATCATATGGTTGATGTTGTCACTAAATCATATTACATAATTAAATACTATAATAAAATGATTATAGCTATAAATAAATATTTGGTACTGGCCCCAACATCTAAAATCACAACATCTGCAGCGTTATTAAATGGAACATTTCCCAGTATAACTTTTTCTTTGGTCAATTTGAATCTGATTAATGATGCGAGGACAGATAGAAGTCTGAAATTTGGTATAAAATGAGAAAAAATTGATAAGATTTTATTTGAAATATTAATGGATGAAAATTTTAAAAGTGATCTATTATTAAGCAAGTTTTTTGAATATATTCAACAAGCATGCCAAAATCTAAAAATGGAAGATATTAAAAATTTTCCAGAAAAATTAATTAATATCATTACATCGAACTTTATATTCTATACTGAAAGCAGAGATAAAACAATAAATATTATCAAAACTGATTCGTTTTTGTTTAGGATTATTGCATTATTTAATGATATATCGAATATTAAGACCTTTAACTCGTCTGGGTTTGATTTTAAAAAATCATTGAAAATACTGTCTAACTGTTCATCAGCATTAAAGGATGATAATAGCGTTAAATCTGTCATAACTAAATATATCAATAAGAAGAAAATATCTTACATATCTGAGAACGAATTTATGAATTATAATTTTATTTATGTTGCAGAAAAGTTCCTCATGAATTACGCGCAACAATGTAGTCAAAAACATGTACATAGATTTTTGAACAATAATTACACCAATTTATTATTTAACTATGATAAAATTATTTCATCAAAAAATATATTTAATGCATTAACTAATTATTCCTTTAATTGCATAACAAACAATCTATTTCCCAATCACACCAGAAATTACATCGATATAACAAAAGACATACAAGCTTTCAATGATAGAATTAGTATTGAAAATATGTTCGATGTACCACCCAATACTAGTTTCAAAAAACCTTTTCTTATCGTGATCAAAAGCAAAAGCTCAAATCAAGATTTCATAATAAAATACAGAGATAAATTATCGACTATTTTAAATGTTGCTAACTTTGATTCTCCATTCACAGTATGCTTAATAAATAAAAAAGAAATAAATTTCACTATTTACAACAAAAACACAAGGGCAGGCGGCGCACCGACATCCGAATACCTTACAATGAACCCAAACTATATTTATGAAAAGTTTAAGTATAATATACTTTACGATTTTAAAAAAAGAAAAGGATTGTTGATATATGAAAATACGCAATATAAAATTCACATTCCTTGTCTCGAGGCAATTCTCATAGAATATTACGGAAGTTTTGATCTAAGTAAAATATTCGATACTAAAAACTTAAATAAATTCAATAAAGAAACTATATTAGGGTTCTTTACATATTATTATGCAAAAATATATTATTCTAATAAAGTTAGATTGGGTGTATACAACGCTGCTTTACTGGCAGATAATTCAAAAATATTGTTTAATGCGGAAGTATTGAAACAATATAAATATTACAAAAAAATTATTTCTTCTAAACCAGTAATGCAAGATGATAACATGAAAACTATAAAGAAAAACTTATATAAGCATAATATTATCATTAATAATGATATTGAATCGAGACTAAAACTTTACAAGTATAACTATAAAATGATAATAAAAAGAATTATAAGAATTTCTATGATGCACTTTTATGATAGTACTTTTGCTGCGATTATCTTACCAAAAAAATATATAGATAAGATAATACAAAATATCAAAAATTATAAACAAATTTACAACTTAATT
>CAINEZ010000253.1 GCA_903847905.1 uncultured Bacteroidota bacterium | reverse complement strand
TTTATATTTATTTTATTTTACCAAAATATCGCCTCTACGAGGCTAAAATACCATAGGTACGGAATTTTGGTAACAAAATAAAATATAATAAAAAGAAGCCCTGTAAGTGGCGATATAAATTTAAATGGATTTTATAAGCTAAACCCTTGTTATAAACATGCTATTAGTACTCTTCAATGTTTGATATGAATGATTCAGTAAACTTATGAATTTTTTATAATATAAATTAAACTGGAATAAGAATTTTTGTTTTTACGTGCTTTCAAATTTGATCTTAATCCTATATGCAGAGCTTTTAACAGCTTATTTTTACCTGTTTTATATTTCTCACTAAGCATGCTAACATAGTATGAATCAAATTTCATAGGCAGGGTTTTAATAAGCGAAAATCCATGCTTTTCAAACAGTTTTTTTATTGAATCGGGGGTAAAGTGATAAAGATGCCTTGGAACATCATAAGCTGCCCAGAACTCACCATAATAAGTTGCATCAAAGGAGATCCTGTTGGGAACAGCTATTAAAACTACACCATTATCTTTAAGTATCCTCTTTACTTCTGCCATTCTTTCATTAAGTCCTGCTACATGTTCCAGAACATGCCACATTGTAATTACATCTTTTGAACTTGAGGGTATTTCATTTATCTGATGTTCGTCAAGAACTTCAATACCATATTGAGCATTTGCAAAATTTCTTGCATTAGAATTTGGTTCCACGCCAAGTGTTTCCCAGTTATGCTTGTTGAAAAGATTTAATAACTCTCCGCTTCCGCAACCAATATCAAGAATGGTTTTACCTTTTGAATATTCAGAAACTATTTTAATCTTCTTATTATGGGTATAATTTCTGACCTTATTATATAAAGAATTTATTATTCCCTTATTAGTTCCCGAATGTGAAATATATTCAGGAGAGTCGTAGTACCGCTGCAAGGCAGCTGGCTCAGGACGAGGATTAATGAATGTAAATCCACAATAATTGCACTTAACTATTGTAAAATTTTCTTTAGTTAAAAAGTGGTCTGTGCATTTCAAAAACTCTGAAAATTCACTTTCCCCGCATATTTGGCATTGGCTTATATTTTCCATTTCAGCATTTTTGTTCCACGTGAAACAATTTGAAGGTCATTTATTTGTAATATCATACCTTCCTTCATACCGTCAGGCTGAGTTTATCGAAGCCACGTGAAAATATGAGACCTCGATAAGGTTTCGACAAGCTCAACCTGACATTACTCGGTCTGACAGTCATTCTTTTTTTTTATTCTTTTATATTTTGAAACATCAAAATAAAATTTACGTCTTATCGACCGATAAACACCATTAATACCGAAATGTCTGCAGGAGACACCCCACTTATCCTCGAAGCCTGTCCTAATGTCTGCGGTCGTATTTTTGAAAGTTTTTCCCGGGCTTCGCTTGATAAAGATTTTAATTTGTGATAATCAAAATTTTCCAACAACCTGACATCTTCCAATCTGCTAATTTTTTCGGCAATTTCTTTTTCCTTTTCAATATACCCTTCATATTTTAATAATATTTCAGCTTCTTCTAATGCTTCATTATAGCATCTTCCAAGATCAAGACCGGATATAAAATTATTTAATTTTGCTGAATATTTTATCAGATCAGGAAGACATATCTGAGGTCTTAAAAGTAAATTAACGATTTTTGATTTTTGTAATATTACAGGCGTTTCAGCAGATTCCAATAAACAATTTATTTCTTCAGGCTCTATGTTTTCTGATTTAAGAAAAGCTATTATTTTTTTAACAGCATTTTCTTTTGTATGCAAAAATTGCATGCGTTCTTTTGATGCCAATCCTACTTCATATCCTTTCGGAGTAAGCCTGGTATCAGCATTATCCTGTCTCAGCAATATCCTGTATTCCGCCCTGGAAGTAAACATCCTGTATGGCTCCTTTGTTCCTTTTGTTACAAGGTCGTCAATAAGAACACCAATATATGCTTCATATCTTTTCAGGACAAAATCATTTAAGTGGTTAATTTTTCTGTGAGCATTAATGCCCGCCATCAAGCCCTGGCATGCAGCTTCCTCATAACCTGTAGTTCCATTTATCTGCCCTGCGAAAAATAGATTTTCAATAAGCCTTGTTTCAAGATTATGTTTTATTTGAGTGGGTGGAAAATAATCATATTCTATTGCATATCCCGGCCTGAATATTTTAACGTTTTCGAAGCCGGGTACTTTTTTCAGTGCTTTATACTGAACATCCTCCGGCAAAGAAGATGAAAAGCCGTTTATGTAATATTCAACTGTATTCCAACCTTCGGGTTCTACAAACAATTGATGCCTTGTTTTATCAGAAAATCTTTCGATTTTATCTTCAATAGAAGGGCAGTATCTTGGACCAGTTCCTTTGATTCTTCCAACAAACAATGGGGACTTATCAAATCCTGTTCTTAAAATATTATGAACCTCTTCATTAGTATATGTTAAAAAACAACTTTTCTGCTCGATTAGTTTTGGCGTGTAAGTAAATGAAAATTTTTCCGGTCGTTCATCCCCTTTTTGCTCCTGCATTTTGTTAAAGTCCAGGGAACGTCCGTCAACGCGAACAGGTGTTCCTGTTTTCATTCTTTCGGAAACGAATCCAATATTTATCAACGAGCTTGTTAAGTTTAAAGAAGAAATTTCGCTGTATCTGCCGCCTGAAAAACTTTTTTCTCCAATATGAATGATTCCATTTAAAAAGGTCCCGTTTGTTAATATTACTGCTTTAGCTTTTATCTCGACGCCTAATAATGTTTTAACTCCAACAACTTTTTCATGTTTGACTATTACAGAAGTTACAGTGTCCTGCCAGAAATCAAGATTATTGATACTTTCAAGAGATTTCCTCCATTCGAACGAAAACAATGCCCTGTCGTTTTGCGAACGGGGACTCCACATTGCAGGACCTTTCGATTTATTGAGCATTCTGAATTGTATCATTGTTTTGTCAGAAATAATTCCTGACATTCCACCTAAAGCATCAATTTCACGAACTATTTGTCCTTTTGCAATTCCCCCCATTGCAGGATTACACGACATGTGGGCAATGTTCATCATATTCATTGTGATCAGCAATACAGATGATCCTAATTTTGCTGCTGCTGCTGCTGCCTCACAACCTGCATGACCCGCCCCCACAATTATTATATCGTAATCCTTAAACATTTGAAATATGTTTCACGTGGAACTGTTTATATTTGAATGGTAGAATTTTATTCGTTTTATTAAGGTATAGGGAGATAAGGAAATAAAGGTATAGGGATTTTCCTCTATGCCTTATACCCGTATCTATTCCATTTATATTCATTTATTTTGTTTTAGAAAAATTCTCTTTTAGCAACACCAGGTATTCTTCTTCTTTTGCCGTCATACCAAGCTTTTTGGATTTGGTCTTATCGGAATAGCCTAATAGATGAAGCATTCCGTGGCACATAACTCTACAAAGCTCGCTATCAAAAGAATTGTGAAATTTTAAGGCGTTTTCTCTTACTCTATCAATACTTATAAATATATCGCCTGAAATAAAAACACCTTCGCAATAATCGAATGTAATAGTGTCGGTAAATGTTTTATGGTTAAGGTATTTTTTATTTAACTCAAAAAGATAAGCATCATCACAAAAAATATATGTTATGATTTTGGTTTTCTTTCCTTCTATCCGGATAATTTCTTCGAGCCACGAAGTAATATATTTTTTATTCTTTAAAGAGAAGGATATATTTTCGGCATAATAGCTTATGGCAGAAAGCATCGAATTTTTGGATAAAATGAGTGCCTTTTACGAAGACTTTTTAATATCGTTTTGAGAGGATGTTGTTTCTTTAATGCCAGAGTACTTCTTAAGCTGATTTATTCTGTCAATGGCCATTTCACTGTTTATGCTTGATATTTTAAAAAGAATTTCAACAGTTGAACCATTCCCCAAAAATTTAACTTCATCAGCAAGTGACTTTATAAGAAAAATACCACGACCCTTAGATTCATCAGTGTCAGAGTTAATATCAGTAGGGTCGGATATCTGATTGATGTCAAAACCTTTACCTTCATCTTTAACAATAAATGAAAGCCCTTCGGGTTTGTGAGTGAAAATAATATGCACTTTTTTAACAGGATCTTTGCCATTACCATGAACCATTGCATTTTCAAAGGCTTCGGTAAGCGCTACCAGGATATTTCCAAAATAAGTATTGTTAATATTATACTCATCGCAAATATCTTCAACAAACTTCTCAACCTGGTTGATGTTTTCGGGCAAAGAGGGCAATATCAATTGTAAATTTTCTGAAATCATAATAACTCCTAGTCCTCAAAATTATAAAAATATTCATTCACTTTGTTTTTATAAAATATTTTTAATGAAAGAGGAACTGTTTTTAATAATTCAACCTCTTTTATTTTTATACTGTTATACTCAAAAAACTTCGCAGGGTTACTATAAATTTCATTTTTAGCTTCATTTGATTCTCTTTTTTCATCAAGTTCTCTTTCTTTTTCAGCCTTTTCTGATTCTAATAATCTTGTTAATATTTCCTTCTGGCGTTTTATTGTTTCATTATTAATAATTTTGTTTACCAAATCGGTTTCTGTTTCATCCATTTTGTTCTGCAAATCATTTAAATTGCCGGTATTTGTTTTTCCTTCTTCTTTCAATTTTCCTATTAATTCCTGAAGCTGCTTTCTTATCGCTTCCTGCTCTGCTGCCATTTTAGCCAATTGTTCGCTCATAGAACTTTGCCCTTTTTGTCCGCCAGGATTCATTCCTTCTTTTAATTTTTCCATTTGCTTATTTAATTGCTCTTGCAAAGCTTTCATGGATTTAAAAGAAGGTTTTCCGCTTCCGGGTTTATTGCAACTTCCAGGTTTTTTACAACTACTTGAACTTTGCTGCGACATTTGTTGTTGCATAGCATTCAGCGTTTCGGAGAGCATCAAAGCAAGATTGTTAATAGATGTCATTGCAAACTGCTGCTGGGATTTAGCACCAGAAACATTCCTTGCAGTAAGCGAAGCAAGGGCTTTTTCAACGTTATCATTTATTTCGCTTATTTCTTTGTTAACATAAGATTCAATCTGTGCCTGGCGTTTGCTTAGCGCAAACAAAGAATCTTCGATCATGCCAAGGTCATCTTTTAGATTCTTTTGATCCTGCATTACAGTAGTATATTTCGGGTCGGTTGTTTTAACATCGCCAAGTTCGGTAATCAAGTCTTCTTGGTCAAATGAAGCTTTTACAAGATTTTCAAGTATGTCTCTTAAGCTGTTGATGTCTTCACCCTGTTTTTCTTCTTCCATTTCTTTTTGCATTTCGGACAATTTATCCGAAAGTTCTTTCATTTGATCTGCTGCATTTTTCTGTGACTGGGAAGCTTTTTTGTTTTTATTATTTTTAATATTATTAAGGCTGTTGTTCATTTCCTGTTCAATACTTTTTTGTTCTTTTTCAGTGCTGTCAAGCTTATTGGGTTCTTCAAGTTCAGAATTCTTTTTTTCAACATCATCTAAATTTTTCTTAATATCATCAAATTCTTTATTCAATTCATTTTGTTTGTTTTTAAGAGATTCATTGTTTTTTGTATCTGTTTTTTCAGTTTCTTTTGATAAATTTTCTTGTTTTTTCGATAAAGAGTCAAGTTTATCAATAGTTTCAGAAAGTTTCTTCTCAAATTCCAGTTGTTTGAAAAGCTCAAGGTTTCTGTCTAATTGTTTTTCAAGGTCTTTATTAGAAAGCTTCATCTTATCAAGCATCTCGTTAACTTTATCTTTATCAAGCTTGTCAAGCATATCCTGGAGTTTCTTAAACATTTCTTTCATTTCATCCGTCATCAGCTCGTTAAAAAGCTTGTTAAGTTCTTCCTGCTTTTTAAGTAATTCTTCATTCTGCTGCTGGTATTGCTTTTCCTGAATGGTTTTTTCTGTATTTTCTTTCTGGATCAAATCAATCTTATTTTGAAGGTTTAGCTGCTTCTCAAGCAGGTTCTGTATTTGTTTCTTTTCCTGCCATGTAAGTGTTTTTTTATCAACAAGCTTTTTACCCAATTCTTCTATTTCCTTTTGCAATTGCTTTGCCTCAGTAATAGATTGATTCAGGTTATTTTTTATTTGCTCGTTTGATTTTTCTGTTTTTTCTTCCAGCTCTTCAAGTAAAGGAATTTTATAAACTAATTTTTGTGAACGGGTAGATTTACTTCCGTTAACACCATCATTATCCCAGACTTCAAAATAATATTCAAACTCATCACCCGGACTTGTTGCAATATCATTGAAATCGAAATAATAAAAGAATTCCTGCTGGTTAATAGAATTATTTATAGTTACCGTTTTTAACTCCGATCTTTTAGTGGTAAGAGAATCCGTACTGCTAAGTTTTCTATAATTAAATGTAAGTCCTTTAAAACCGTAATCGTCTTTGATCATACCTTTATAATAACGGTGATTTTCGTAAACAGAATCTTTGTATTCAATAACTTTTATTGATGGATAAGCATCAGGAATAACGCTAATAGTGTAAGTAAGAGAATCCTTGTTGGTAAGATACTCGTTAACCGGAACGATAGAATAATTCTGGCTATTTTTAAAAACTGAAGAAAATGTAAATGTGTTTTCTTTTTTAGTATCTGAATTAATTGACTTATCTTTAAACCGAAGCTTAATGTTCCTTGTATCTTTAGTAAGAAAATGCCAGCGTATTTCAGTTCCTTCGGGCACAACCAGATCGCCGGTATTCTGGAGAGATTCATTTGTTTTTTCAATGTAAGAAGGGTAAGTGAGAAACACATCAAAATTCAGAATAATAGGCTTTGGGAGTACCCTGATTTCGTATCCTTTAGAATAATATCCATCGGCAATAAGTTGAAAATTTATGTTTTTCTGGAGATCTTTAAAATTATAATGAAAATTAATCGTATTATCTTTTACAAGCTGATATTGACTTCCGGCTACTTCAACAAAAACATTATCAGGAATTTCATTTCCTGTAATTTTAACGTTAAGTAAAAAATCTTCCTGTTGAACTGCTTCAAGCTTTTTATTTATTACTTCGAAGTGGAAAGGAGCTTCTTTTTCAAAAAATGTTCCATGGTGAATAATCCTTTTCGTAGGACCTGTAATAAAACTAGGCGCTGTAAAAAGCAATATTATTATGAAAAAGAATGGAAGCAACGCATATTTTAAATATTTCCTGTTCCTACGCAGATCTATTGCCATAACAAATGGAACCGGCTTGAGCTGAATAATTTTTTGATCAATGCTTGCGGTAATAAGAGCAGCGCTTGCAAGGTTTTCTTCTTCAAGTTTTTTAAGCTGTAAAGTATTTAATAGTTTATCGCTGACATCTGTAAAGTGATTGCCAATTATCTCTGCAGCCTGTTCGTGCGAAATCACTTTCCCGATCTTAAATAGTTTTAATAAGGGAATTATAAAATAATAAATAATGATAGAAAGGTTCAGGAATACAAAAGAATAAAACAGTACTGTTCTTGCAATAATTCCAAAATGACCAATATATTCAAGCAGGGTAATGCTTATATAAAAAATAAACAAAGCTGCAGCGCAGTAAATACCGCCCCTTATAAGCCGGTTACGGTAATATTTCCTGATAAATTCATCAAGTTTGTAAATTAATATGGAATAATTATCAGCCACAAATGCTTTTGTTTTGAAAATTTAAACGAATTTGAATTTAGATTATTTCGCTTTTAGTAAAATTATCATTAACTAAACTATATAAATACTCTGCTTTGATACATTAATAATAATGTTCTACAAAGATAAAGAATAATACAAAGCATAATTATTACCTTTACATAAAATTTAAGGCAATGGGACATAAAAAGAAAAAGCAAAAAAACACTCAGAATCCTTTAATAAACGATATTCTTAAAGTTTTTGCAGATAATCCTACTCAATCGTTTAATTACAAACAGTTGGCAAGCAGATTAAATATCAGCGATTCTGGAAATAAACAACTTTTAAATGTAATATTAACAGACCTTGTAAGCAAAGGCTCGCTGAATGAGTTAAAAAGAGGGAAATACCAGATAAATCCTGCGTTAGTTAAGTTTCATGGTTCGGCAAAATCATACATTACAGGAGTTATTGACATGAAGCCAACAGGAAAAGCTTTTCTGATATCGGCCGAAGTTGGCGAAGACATTGTAATTGCTCCGAATAATACCAACAGGGCTTTGAATGGCGACAAAGTGAAGGTATATATATTTCCGGCAAGAAAAGGCAGAAGAACCGAAGGCGAAGTTATTGAGATCATTGAACGCGCAAAGACACGGTTTGTCGGGATACTGCAATCATCGGGTAAGTTTGCTTTTTTGGTACCTGACAATGCTTCAATGCCTGTTGATATTTTTATACCAAAGGAAAACCTCAACGGTGCAAAAGATGGCGAAAAGGTAATGGCAGAAATAACCGACTGGCCTGAACGTGCAAAAAACCCTTTCGGAAATATTATACATATCCTCGGAAAACCCGGAGATAATAATGTTGAAATGAATTCGATACTTGCGGAATATGGGTTTCCTCTTGCTTTTCCGGAAGAAGTAATTAAAGATGCAGGCAAAATACCCGGTACTATTACAGAAAAAGAGATCAGCAGCCGCAGAGATTTCAGAAATGTTGTTACCATTACAATAGATCCTGAAGACGCAAAGGACTTTGATGATGCATTATCAATATTATGGCTGCCAAATGGAAATTACGAAGTTGGTGTTCACATTGCAGATGTATCCCACTATGTAAAGCCATCGGGACCGGTTGATGAAGAAGCTTACCAACGAGGCACGTCTGTTTACCTTGTTGACAGGGTTATCCCTATGCTTCCTGAAAATTTATCCAATGAGTTATGCTCACTTTCGCCTCATACCGACAAATTGTGTTTTTCAGCAGTTTTTGAGTTGAACGAAAAAGCAGAAATTTTAAATCAGTGGTTCGGTAAAACTATCATTAATTCCAGCAGGCGTTTTAATTACGAGGAAGCTCAATCAGTGATAGAAACAGGAGAAGGGGATTATGCAAAAGAAGTATTAAAACTAAACCAGCTTTCGACATTGCTTCGCGAAGAAAGATTTAAAAATGGTTCAATCGCTTTTGAAACAACTGAAGTAAAATTCAAATTAGATGAAAAAGGGAAACCTTTGAGTGTTTACGTGAGGGAATACAAAGATTCTAATAAGCTGATCGAAGATTTTATGCTGCTGGCAAACCGCAAAGTGGCTGAATTTATCGGTGCAAATAAAAAAGAAGCAAAAACTTTTGTTTACCGCGTACACGACGAGCCAAACCCTGAAAAGCTTGGCACTTTTACGGAATTTGTTTCCAAACTTGGTTACAGGATGAAGACATCTTCGAGAAAAAGCACTATTGATTCTTTCAATAAACTTCTTAGCGACGTAACAGGAAAGGGCGAGCAGAACATGATAGAAAATCTTGCCATACGAACTATGGCGAAAGCATATTACACCACTAATAATATAGGGCATTACGGATTGACATTTGATTTTTACACACATTTTACATCGCCTATTCGTCGTTACCCTGACCTTATGGTACACCGGCTGTTGTTTGATTACCTGAATAAGCAGCCTTCTGCAAACAAAGAACTGTACGAAGATAAATGCAAACACAGCAGTAATATGGAAAAGCTGGCTGCAGATGCTGAGCGCGCTTCGGTAAAATACAAGCAGGTGGAATTCCTTATGGACAAAGTAGGACAAACATTTGAAGGCGTAATATCAGGTGTTAGTAAATGGGGATTGTTTGTGGAATTAGCCGAAAACAAATGCGAAGGGATGGTTTCGCTTCGCAACATGGAAGATGATTATTATTACTTAGATGAAGAAAATTATTGCGTAATAGGACAGCGATCAGGAAATACTTATAAGCTTGGAGATAAGGTAAATGTAATAGTAAAAAGAGCTGATCTTTCCAAAAAACAATTAGATTTTGAGTTAGTAGAAGAATAAAAACTATACTTTGAACAACATAGCTTTTTTCTTCAAGGAAACAGGTTTGTGATTTTGAATTTATCAAATAAACAAATTAGTATCTGAACGTAATTTTATTTTTTTAACCGCAAAGTACACAAAGAAAAAAACCACAAAGTGCACAAAGTCCATTGTTATTGGCTTTTTATGCAAATACTATATAAGGTTCAACCTGCCAAAAAGCTCTTTGCGGTATAATCCGCCTATTGGAATGACTTTCATTTTACCTTCGATAACCAGATCCGGGTATTTAATAGAAAATATTTTGTCGAGGCGAATAATGAACGAACGATGTACCCTCACGAAATCCTTAACAGGCAAAATACGTATCATTTCCTTCATTGTAGTGTGAGTGGTATAAATGTTATCGGTAGTGTTAATAACAACATAGTCTTTCAAAGCTTCTACAAAATAAATATCTTCGAATTTAATTTTATTAAGGCGGTAATCAGCCCTTACAAAAATACTATCCTTCGATTCTTTATTTTCGACTATGGAATGATAAAGATCGCGTTCTTTTTTAACCTGTGAATCTTTTTCATGCTTATACATAGCCATTTCAATGGTTGTCTGTAATTCTTTTTCTTTGAAAGGCTTAATGATATATCCATAAGGTTCGGCAATTTTTGCTTTACTGAGAGTGCTTTCATCAGCGTAAGCTGTAAGGAAAATAACGGGAATCTCGAACCTTTCGCGTATAGTATTGGCTGCTTCAATACCATTTATATCCCCTTTAAGCATTATGTCCATAAGGATAAGATCTGGGTGTAGTTGTTCAGCTTCTTCAATTGCTTTTTCGCCAGTTGCTACAACAACAGGAACGTTATATCCAAGCTTTTTCAGACTATTTTGGATGTCTTTAGCAACAATACTTTCGTCTTCTGCTACTAATATTTTTAATTTTATCATGATTTATAATGTTTTTTATGATTCTAATGTTGAACAAAAGTAAAAAATAATTAACAACTTAGCGTTAATAATTTTTTTTTAACAATATTATCTCAATTAAAAACAAATTATATGATTGGTTATTAAGAATTTATGTGATGACATTAAAAAAGTACATTTTTATTATTTTTCAAATATTTCGTAAAAAATATGAAAAGCATTTTTTATTTTTTCAGGCAATCCACGATTTTACCTCATCAATTGTAGGCGCGGAAATTTCCAATTTTAATTTTTTCCTTAAGCCGCAGAGGTCGTTAAACAATTTATTCGGATTTGCCGTTTTCAAATTTTCAACAGTTGTATATCCTGCTTTGATAATAACAGGTATCCATTCGGCGGGAATTCCTAATGATGCAAATTCATCGGTTGAAGCGACCGCTGCTTTTTTTTCAGGACGCATCTGCGGGAAAAAAAGAACATCCTGAATAGATTGCGAATTTGTCATAACCATTGCGAGACGGTCAATGCCAATACCAAGACCTGCTGTTGGCGGCATTCCATATTCAATAGCGCGCAAAAAATCTTCGTCAAGCACCATGGCTTCTTCATCTCCTCTTTTGCCAAGCTCTAACTGCGCTTCAAAACGTTTTCGCTGATCAACAGGGTCATTAAGTTCGGAAAAAGCATTACATATTTCTTTTCCATTACAGATTGCTTCAAAACGTTCTACAAGCCCTTCTTTGCTGCGATGTTTCTTAGCGAGAGGTGACATCTCAACCGGATAATCAGTTATAAAAGTTGGTTGTAATAAATTCGGTTCGCACTTTTCGCCAAAAATTGCATCAATAAGCTTTCCTCTTCCCATAGTTTCGTCAACCTTTATTTCCAGCGTACATGCGGTTTTTTTCAACTGCTCTTCATTCATTGCAGAAATATCAATACCTGTGTAATGCTGAATTACTTCGTACATTGTAAATCGTTTCCATGGTCTTTTGAAATTGATAAAGTTTTCACCGACCTTTACTTCAGTTGTGCCATGCAAGTCAAGTGCGATTTGTTCTACCATTTCTTCAACAGTGTTCATCATCCATTCATAATCTTTGTATGCAACATACAATTCCATTTGAGTAAATTCCGGATTGTGAAAACGATCCATGCCTTCGTTACGGAAATCTTTTGAAAATTCGTAAACGCCATCGTAACCGCCTACAATAAGGCGTTTCAGGTAAAGTTCGTTTGCAATACGAAGATACAATGTAGTGTCAAGAGCATTATGATGTGTCTTGAACGGTCTTGCAGCGGCGCCGCCATAAATAGGTTGCAGTATTGGTGTTTCAACTTCAAGATATTCTTTTTCATTCAAAAAAGAACGCATTGAATTAATAAGCTTAGTACGTTTTATAAAAATTTCTCTGACTTGAGGATTCACTATCATATCAACATAACGCTGGCGATAGCGTTGTTCAGGATCAGTGAATGCATCGTAAGTTATGCCGTCCTTTTCTTTAACCACAGGCAACGGTTTCAGCGATTTGCACAGCACTTTAAATTCTTTAACATGAACTGTTATTTCGCCCATCTGTGTAATAAATACAAATCCGTTCACACCAATAATATCACCTATATCAAGTAGTTTTTTAAAAACAGTATTATACATTGTTTTGTCTTCGCCCTGGCAAATATCGTCGCGTTTAAAATAAAGCTGAATTCTTCCTGTCGGATCCTGTATCTCGGCGAATGATGCGTTACCCATGATCCTGCGGGTCATAATACGACCGGCGATACTTATATCCTGATATAAATTTTTATCATTTGGGAAATTTGCAAGAATGTCTTTTGCTGAAACATTTATTTCAAAAAGATCAGCAGGATAAGGATTAATTCCTAATTTTTGAAGTTCTTCCAGCGACTGCCTGCGTATTATTTCCTGTTCACTTAATTCCATGATTTAATTAATTTAAAGGCAAAGTTAATTTTTTTAATTTTATGATAAGGATTGAAAATAAAAAAAGGCTGCTTTTTCAGAAGCAGCCTGTATCAGAAATATTAAACGATTTATTTTACAACCATTATTTTCTGAATATCTTTTACAACATCATTTTGACTGAGTTTGATCATATATGCACCGGAAGCAAAATTTGTTACATCAATATTTGCATTGTAATACCCTGTATTTACTGGTGAAGTAACAGCATACACGTTATTTCCGAGAACATCAAATAATTCTATTTTTATTTTTGAAGTCTTATCAACGTAAATGTGCGCATTCAGATTTTCCTGCGCCGGCAGGGGATACATGTAAGTAATAACTGTATGAATTGGATTATAATTTTCGTCAATAGAATTAGTTTCGCAATTTGTGAAATAAGAATTGAAGCCTGTTGCTGATGGGGGATAATTCACATCATGGCTATATGTATGATCGGGGCAAACAACAGAATAAGTGGGCCAACCCGACCATGACCAGGAAGCCGAATTAGAGTATGCATCGTTTGCAGCATCACCACCACCCTGTGTACCGCTTGCACATGGATTGGTAACTCCATAAGTAGATTTGTAGCTATTAACTTCCGCATTGTTATCACCGTTATCAATTCCCCAAAATTTAATGTTGCCGGTTCCGGCGCCATGTGCCTGATAAGCCTGATCAATAATAGGCGCATATTCCTGACAATAACCACAACCGGTAAAGAAAAAATCCAAAAGCACGCTATTTCCCGCATTACATGTTGTAAACAAATTTGCCGGTGTTCCGTTAGTAAATGTAACACTGAAATCAATTGCAGTAGTCAGAGGAGTAAATACCGCGGCAGAAACATAATCAGCAGGCTTTTCTTGAAAAGTTTGTTTTGCCTGGGCAAAAACATATGCACTTATAATGGTGAAAACGATTACGAGTAATTTTTTTTTCATATCCTCAATGTTTTAAAAGTATTACAAACTTAATATTATTTTTGCATTGATTATACGGGAAATGGGAAAAATAATTTTTCATGATATTGGGCTGATTGATTATCAGCAGGCATGGGACTTTCAGAAGGAAGTGTATTCAAAAGTATTGAATAATAAAATAAATGCAACAGGAGCAAGCGGGGAAAATTATTTTTTATTTTGTGAACATCCGCATGTTTACACGCTGGGAAAAAGCGGCTCCGAAAATAATCTGCTGATAAACCATCTGCAGCTTCATGCAAAAAATGCAACATTTGTTAAAACCGACAGAGGCGGCGATATCACATATCATGGTCCCGGACAAATTGTTGGATATCCCATCCTTGATCTTGAAAGACTTGGGATTGGAGTAAAAGAGTATGTTCACAAAATTGAAGAAACAATTATTAAAACGCTTAAAGAATTTTCCATTACGGCAGAACGCCTTGAAGGAGCCACAGGGGTATGGCTTGATACACAAACAATGAAAGCAAGAAAAATTTGCGCAATCGGTGTTAAAATAAGCCGCTCCATTACCATGCATGGATTTGCCTTTAATGTTAATACCGATCTAAGTTATTTCAATTACATCAACCCATGCGGTTTTACTGACAAATCGGTTACTTCATTGGAAAAAGAAATTGGCGGCAAACAGGATATGGAAAAAGTAAAAACAGTTCTAAAAGAAAAATTTTCAGAAGTCTTTAAAACCAAGAAAGATTAAGTCAAAAATCCTAATATCTGTAATGTTCTGCTTTATACGGTCCTCCGATATGAACACCTATGTATTCAGCCTGTTCTTTTGTGAGTTTAGTTAATTTAACACCAATTTTTTCAAGGTGTAAACGCGCTACTTCTTCATCAAGATATTTTGGCAAACGGTAAACTTTTTTCTCGTATTTTCCACGATTCTTCCAGAGATCAAGCTGAGCAAGAGTTTGATTTGTGAAAGAGTTGCTCATAACGAATGAAGGATGTCCCGTGGCACAGCCAAGGTTAACTAAGCGGCCTTCGGCGAGAAGAAACACCTCATGTCCATCTGGGAAAATATATTTATCAACCTGCGGTTTTATGTTAAGCTTTTTTATTCCCGGATATTTCTCTAATTTATTTACCTGTATCTCATTATCAAAATGACCAATGTTGCAAATGATAGCCTGATCTTTCATCCTGGCAATATGATCAATAGTTATCACATCTTTGTTACCTGTAGTTGTAACATAAATATTACCTTCATGTAAAGTATCTTCAACCGGAGCAACTTCAAAACCTTCCATCGCAGCCTGTAGCGCGCAAATTGGATCTATTTCGGTAATAATAACTCTGGCGCCATAGGATTTCATTGATTTGGCACAGCCTTTTCCAACATCTCCGTATCCTAAAACAACAACAACTTTTCCTGCTAACATCACATCGGTTGCACGCTTAATGCCGTCGGCTAAGGATTCGCGGCAACCATATAGATTATCGAATTTGGATTTTGTAACGGAGTCATTTACATTAATTGCCGGAACAAGCAGTTCGCCTTTTTCCATCATCTGGTACAGGCGATGAACACCGGTAGTGGTTTCTTCCGAAACACCTTGCCATTCTTCAACCGTCCTGTGCCATTTTTTTGGTTCTTCTTTCAGTGTGTTTTTTAAAACCGTTAAGATGACCGCTTCTTCCTGGCTTGAAGGCTTTGCATTTAAAACAGACGGATCGTTTTCTGCCTGATATCCTTTGTGAATAAGCAAAGTAGCGTCACCGCCATCGTCAACAATAAGTTTTGGTCCTTTTCCGTCAGGAAATGAAAGAGCTTGTAATGTGCACCACCAGTATTCTTCCAATGTTTCCCCTTTCCATGCAAAAACAGGAATTCCGCGTTTTGCAATAGCAGCAGCAGCATGATCCTGTGTTGAGAATATGTTGCAGCTCGCCCATCTTACATCAGCGCCAAGTTCGGCAAGGGTTTCGATAAGAACAGCTGTCTGAATTGTCATGTGAAGAGAACCGGAAATTCTTACGCCCTTTAAAGGCTTTTGTTTTCCGTACTTTTCGCGTAACGACATTAAGCCGGGCATTTCTTTTTCGGCTATCTCTATTTCTTTTTCCCCCCATTCCGCAAGGGAAATATCGGCTATTTTATATTCGATCATGTTTTCTACTAATAAGTTTTCCATTATTTATTTGATTTTTTCGAGAGGCAAAGATAATAATTTTGCAGATTTGGAAAAACAGGTTTGGCTAATTATTCTTTTTCCTTATGCTTTGCCCGCCTGACCAACTGACGATAATCAAGTCGGGCAGGTCAACTTGTAAACTTTTTCACTCTTTTATAAGCTTCTTTACCACAACCCCTTTTTCATTCTTCACTTTCACAAAATACACACCTCTTGCAAAGCCTGAAATATCAATGGTTGAATGGGTTTCGCGTACTGTAATATTTTTTATTATTTGCCCTTCGATATTTAAAATTTCTCCAAATAGCCATCGGGATGGTTTTTGCGGGGTTTCGATAGTTATATTTTCGTTTGCGGGATTAGGGTAAATAAAAAATTCATTATCCGGATAAGCGGAGTTAGGGGAAGAAGTATTTATACCTTTTTTTAAAATTATACCATTCAACCCTACCACATAAGCGGTAAGCGAATCCGTGAAGAAAACCGACATTAAAGAATTAGTTGTATTTGTTGTTTCCTGTTGCCATGTGTTTCCGGCATCGGTAGTTTTGACAATCATACCCTGATCGCCTACCACGTAACCTGTACACGGATTTGTGAAGAACAGATCGTAATAAGTTCCCCCATTGGAAGAATCCAGCCCCATCCAATTTTGTCCGCCATTGACGGTTTTCCAGATATGGTTAAACGAACCTACTGCGAAACCAGTATTCGCATCTGTGAAAAAAATGGAGAAGGGCATACAAAAACCTATCGTATCTTTCACCCAACTGTTACCGCAGTCAATAGTTTTCAGCACGCCATGATAAGGGTTTTCAGAAATAGCCGCATAACCAATTTGAGATGAAACAAAGAACAGTTTATAAATATCCTGATTGATGTTTGTGCCGTTATTTCTGGGATTCCATGAGGTTCCACCATCATCAGTATAAAGAATTAAATCATTGTCGCCTGCTGCAAAACCTGCCGAATCATTAAAAAAGAACAAACTATTAATATACGAATTAGTACCCGAATTCAATAACGTCCAATTATTTCCGCCATTTATAGTTTTTATTATAGTGCCGGCAAATCCTGCAGCATAACCAATATTAGAAGAAGGAAAGCAAACCGTAACCAAGTGATTGTTGGTGGCAGAAGTAACATTTTGCCAGAGCTGGCCGCCATTATCAGTTTTTAGTATTAGTCCGTTAATGCCCACAGCTATGCCATGATCTGCATCAGTAAAACATACACTGTACAAATCTGAAACAGTGCCGCTGTTTTGTTGTGTCCATTGTGCATTTACCGTATTATTGATAATTATTGTAAAGCAAAAAATTATAACAAAAAGTAAGATTGGTTTTTTCATAATAACCTCCTTTGTTAAGTTGTTTTTAAATTATAATATTTCATTAATTAAAGCTTGTTGCTACGTCAGCGTTTGACTATTGTTTTTATTTTGTATTTACCCCAAATCAAAGCCTTTTTAAAAACATAAAAAAATTAATGTGTTTTCAAAAGAATAAAAGATACAACCAAATAAATAAATCTTTGAAAATTAATTCAAAAATAAACTATTTTTGCACAAACATATATTTTGTCCTTATGGAAAAAAACGATCAATTATTTATTCAGTTGCTATACATATTCCATGCTTCAGCAATGCAGGCGCTGGGTAAAGTAAAAAGCCCTATAACCGGTAAAATCGAAAAAAATTTAGAACAGGCAAAGCAATCCGTTGAAATGCTTGAAATGCTTAAAGAGAAAACCATAAAAAATCTTTCACCCGAACTTACAAAGGCACTAGATACTTTTCTTACAGAATTAAGGCTTAATTATGTTGACGAAATAAACAAAAACTAAAAAATCCCGAAGGGATGTCTTCGGCATAAATCAATCACATTGTAGTTAGTAATTATTAATAGTAAGTCGAAAAATATTGACCATGGAAACTCCCGAAAAAAAACCGAACACCGAAACCAACAAGAACAACAATACTTATAAAATTATAGTTGTTATACTTGTGCTTTTAATTGCTGTGCTTACATGGCAGTTGATAGTTACAAAAACAACAGTGCATACCTTCACTATTGAAAAGGAAAAAGCGCAGGCAAAAAATTCGGCTCTTCAACATGAGCTTGATTCATTGCTGACAGAACATGAAAAAATCAAAAAGGAATATGGTAATTTATCCGGTCAGCTTACAGAAAAAGATAGTATCATACTCTCCAAAGCCGACGAAATACAAAAGCTTATAGCAACACAAGCCGATTATTATAAAATCAAAAGAAAATTAGATTATTTACGCGGAATTACACAAGGTTATGTATCTCAGATCGACTCACTTTATACGGTTAACAGGGTGCTAAAAAAGGAGAATGTTGAAATCAAAGATCAATTTGAAAAAGAACAGGTAAAAACAACAGCACTGACCAAAGATAAAGATAGCCTTACCGAAAAAGTAAGTCTTGCCTCTACATTAAAAGCGTATAATATCAAAGGTACGCCGATAAGATTAAAATCGGGAGGAAAGAAAGAAGAAGTTGAAGATAAGGCAAAAAGAATAGACAGAATCAAAGTATCCTTTACACTTAGCGAAAACCTAATCGCCCCAAATGGAAACAAAACCATTTACGTGCGCATTGCCCGTCCTGACGAAAAAATCCTGACCTTGAGCAATGACGACACTTTTGATTACAACGGGGAGAAAATACAGTTATCCATAAAGAAAGACATCGACTACCAGAATAAGGCAATGGATATATCAATGTATTGGGATAAAACAGAAGATTTTGCCGCAGGAAATTATGTGGTTTCTGTTTTTACTGACGGTATATTGATAGGTGAATCTCAATTCGTTTTAAAATAATAGTTTAAGGTACTCTTATATTTAGCGCCCTGCAATACTATTCACACTTCGATAAGGCTTCGATGAGGCTTCAATGAGGCTTCGATAAGGCTTCAATGAGGCTTCGATAAGGCTTCGATAAACTCAGCCTGACATTACTCAGCCTGACATTACACGGTGATATTATTTTATCTGTCAAAAACCTTTTGAAGCATTTTATATCTGCGTAATACCGATACGCAATATGTAATAGTCCAAAAATGCAGAACTAAACATATTGTCTATTGGCATTTACCACTGCATAATTATGAACTTATCCTTTGGACAATTTCATAATAAGCATTGGTATAACACCTGCTTATAATTTTAATCAAATTAGGTTTTTAGCGATTGCCGTATTTTTTCTGAAATTTTTTCAACCGGAATTCTTTCCTGCTTCATTGAATCACGTTCTCTGATTGTAACAGTATTATCCTGCATTGTATCATAATCTATTGTAATGCAATATGGCGTACCAATGGCGTCCTGCCTGCGGTATCGGCGACCAATGGCGTCCTTTTCATCATACTGGCACATATAATCCATTTTTAATATACCTATGATTTCACGCGCTTTTTCAGAAAGACCGTCTTTTTTTACAAGCGGCATAACTGCAACTTTTATTGGCGCAAGCACTTGTGGAATTTTTAAGACAATACGTTCGGAACCGTCTTCCAGCTTTTCTTCATTATAAGCGTAACTGAGTACAGCAAGGAATGTTCTGTCAAGCCCGATTGATGTTTCTACAACATAAGGCACATAACTTTCATTTGTTTCATTGTCGAAATACTGAAGTTTTTTGCCTGAAAATTTCTGGTGTGCGCCCAGATCAAAATCGGTACGGGAATGAATACCTTCAAGTTCTTTAAAGCCAAAAGGAAATTCAAATTCAATATCTGCGGCAGCGTTGGCATAATGTGATAATTTTTCATGATCGTGAAAACGGTACTTTTCCTTTGGTATTCCGAGTGAAAGATGCCATTTCATGCGTTCTTCCTTCCAGTATTTATACCATTCCATTTCTTCGCCCGGCTTTACAAAAAATTGCATTTCCATCTGTTCAAATTCGCGCATGCGGAAAATAAATTGCCGCGCCACAATTTCGTTTCGGAATGCTTTTCCTGTTTGAGCAATACCAAAAGGTATCTTCATCCTGCCTGTTTTCATTACATTCAGGAAATTTACAAAAATTCCCTGAGCGGTTTCGGGGCGAAGGTAAATGGTATCGGCGCCTTCGGCTGTAGAACCCATTTGCGTGGAAAACATAAGGTTAAACTGGCGAACATCTGTCCAGTTTCGTGAACCGGAAATAGGGCAAACTATTTCGAGTTCCTCTATCAATTTTTTTACATCAGCAAGATCATTTTTTTCGAGAGAAGAATATAACCTTTTACTTATGGTTTCAATTTTTGCTTTGTATTCAAGCACTCTCGTGTTAGTTGTAACAAATTGTTCCTTGTTAAAAGCATCGCCAAAGCGTTTTGAAGCTTTCTCAACTTCTTTATTTATTTTATCTTCGATTTTTGCAATGTGATCTTCAACAAGCACATCTGCACGGTAGCGTTTTTTTGAATCCTTATTATCTATCAAAGGATCATTAAAAGCATCAACATGCCCTGATGCTTTCCATACCGTGGGGTGCATAAATATTGCGGCGTCAATACCTACAATATTCTCGTTATATTGTACCATTGCCTTCCACCAGTATTCGCGGATGTTTTTTTTTAGTTCAGAACCATATTGACCGTAATCATATACAGCACTGAGACCGTCGTAAATCTCGCTCGACGGGAACACAAACCCATACTCTTTGGCATGAGAAATCACTTTTTTGAAAATATCTTCCATGTTTGCCATATTGCAAAAGTAAAAAAATTCAGAGACTTCTCAAGAATAAGGGATAAGGAGGCTAAATATTATTTTATTGTACCGAGAAATTTACCGTTAACTTGATAAAGCTTATGTTTATGAAAAAATTTATTTTTTTCTTTTCCATATAAATTGCTTATTTTTGTTAAGAATGTTTACCATTAAATTGAATAATTATGAAAAATAAAAACAAACTTTGGCTTTACCCATTAATAGTAATGGGATTTGTATTAATTCTTACCAATAGTTGTAAGAAAAAAGATGACAATAACAATAACACAACACCAATTAATAATAATGAGATAATATTTAATCCCAATTTAACTTATGGAACAGAAACCGATATTGATGGAAATGTATATAAAACTATAACCATTGGAACTCAAACATGGATGGCAGAGAATCTGAAGGTAACTAAATATAATGATGACACATCCATACCATTAGTTACAGATAATACTGCATGGACTAAACTGACAACGCCCGGCTACTGCTGGTCCAATAACGATGAAGCCACATATAAAAATACTTATGGAGCTTTGTACAATTGGCATGCAGTAAATACAGGCAAGCTTTGCCCCACCGGCTGGCATGTGCCTGCCGATTCCGAGTGGACAACACTAACAACCTATTTGGGCGGCGATACTATTGCCGGCGGTAAACTAAAAGAAATCGGCATAACCCATTGGAGAAGTCCTAATACAGGAGCAACCAATTCAAGTGGATTTACCGCTTTGCCTGGAGGCTACCGGTATAATTATGATGGCTC
This sequence comes from uncultured Bacteroidota bacterium, assembly GCA_903847905.1. GTDB lineage: Bacteria > Bacteroidota > Bacteroidia > Bacteroidales > CG2-30-32-10 > CAINEZ01. The sequence goes on along the minus strand of CAINEZ010000253.1, from coordinate 6,327 downwards.
GTTCGGCGGTATGGGCGGCACCGGCGGCTTCTGGTCGGCTACGGAGAGCGGCTCTGACGCATGGAACCGACACCTGAACTACGATAACGCCAATGTGAGCCGGAGCGACAACAGCAAGACGAACGCCTTGCCAGTGCGTTGCCTTAAGGACAATTGATTAATTTGTCCATTTTATTTGTTTTATAAATTGCCCATACTTTCATTTTTCGAGGTGTTAATCGAAAAAATAAAAATTTCTCGCTTCGCTTGAGCTTTGGAATGAAAAGATAAACTGTCATTCCAATGAAATACACACTCTCTGTTCAGTACAACCTCCCTGGAATGAGGAATCTCAAACGAAATCAAATTTAAAATTATTACACGTAGCGCATCAAAATAATATTTACCCTTTATTCCATTTAAAGTATATTTTTGTAGCATGATTATAGTAGAAAATACTCTGATTTCAGAAAATATTGTAGATAGGAAGTTTGTATGCGATATTTCGAAATGCAAGGGCGAATGCTGTGTGTCAGGTGACGCAGGCGCCCCGCTTGAGGAATCGGAGATACCCGTTCTTGAAAAATTTTATCCTTTTTATAAAGAATACATGACAGAGAAAGGTGTGAAAACAATCAGGAAACATGGGTTTTATGAACTGGGAAATGACAGGGAATATCTTACTCCCTTAGTAAGAGAAGGCAATTACTGCGCTTATGTTTATTTTGATGGCGAAATTGCAAAATGCGCTATTGAAAAAGCATATATGGAAGGGAAAATAAATTTTAAAAAACCTATTTCATGTCATCTGTATCCTATAAGAATTACTTCTTTTAAAGATGTGGATGCATTGAATTACCATGACTGGGATATTTGTCAGTCGGCATGTAATCTTGGAGAAGAACTGAATATCCCTGTTTATAAATTTCTTGAAGAACCGCTTAAAAGAAAATATGGAGAGGACTGGTACAGGGAACTTGATGAATATAAATTTTAAAAAATTATTTTTTTGTAATATTACAATATCGTTAATAACGATACTTTGGTAATTTATTATTTCACGCAAAGCTGCAAACCTGCCTGACCGGTAGGTAGGTACGCAAAGCTTTTATATTAATGAAAATTTATAAAAATAATTATTTTCCAAAATAATTGATAATTCATGGTTCAAAATTATTACCAAAACATTATAATAATAAAATAAAATGATGTTTTCAGAAGAAGCTGTAAAAATATTTGATTCGGGATATAACTGTGCGCAGGCGGTATTGCTTGCCTTTTCTGAGAAATTTAATATTGATAAGGATTCTGCTGTTAAAATAGCTTCAGGTTTCGGAGGCGGAATGGCTCGTATGCAGGAAACCTGCGGCGCAGTGACAGGTGGAATCATGATCGCGGGTCTTGCATTTACTAATATTATGGAAGATAATGCCACAAATAAAGAAAGGGTTTATTATATTATCAGTCAATTTATCATGCGCTTTAAAGAAAAATATGGTACTATAAAATGTAGTGAGCTTTTGAATTGCGACCGGAATACCGAAGAAGGGCAGCGTTATTATGAAAAAAACAACCTTCAACAAAACATTTGCAGGAATTGCGTAGAAGATGTTACAAGGCTGCTGGACGATCTTACAAAAAAATATAACCAATAAAAAAAACTATGGAAATCAATAAACCAAAATCATTACAGGAATTAAAAAAACTTCGTAAGCCTGTACGCAATGCAAATATTGTTCATAAGGAAAATCTGTCTCCTTTGGATAAGCTGGCAATTTGGATTACAAACCATGTTGGCACAATGGGTTTCTTTTTTATAATTTTTATATGGACCGCATTTTGGCTGGGATGGAATTCCCTGGCGCCAAAAGAAGCGCGTTTTGACCCTTTTCCCGCCTTTGTTCTGTGGCTTTTTATTTCGAATATGATACAGATATTCCTTATGCCGCTTATAATGATCGGACAAAACCTGCAAAGCCATCACGCTGAAATTCGCGCTGAGGCAGACTTTGAGGTTAACACTAAAGCCGAACTGGAAATAGAAACCATTCTTATGCACCTCGAAAACCAGAATAAAATTATTATGGAAATTCTTGAGAAGATTGAGAAAAGAGGAGTTTCATAGTTCAGATCTTAATAATTCTATGCAAATAGCTTACAGATTAAACCAGCATATTGCTTGTTTATGAAAGATCTCCGGAGTTTTAGAGTCGCTGTTAGTTCTCCGCTTTCAATAGTCCAATCTGTGTCAACCAAATCAAATTTCATGATTTTTTCAGTGTCTCCAAGCTCTTCATTATATTTTTTTATTTCTTTATAAAAACGTTTAGTGATCCTTGGAAGTGTTATCATTTCTTTATTATTGGTGTAAGTAATTCCCTTTATTGCACACCAGTTTTTTAGATGATAAAAATCAGGGGCTATAAGGGCTGCTGCAAATTTCTGATTTTCGCCAAGAACTATAAGGTTGTCAATAAAAGGTGATTCTTTAAATTTGTTCTCTGTCATCTGTGGGGCAATGTATTTACCAAAAGAAGTTTTAAATAATTCTTTTTTTCTTCCGGTAATTTTTAATGCTAAATCGTCGTCAATAATCCCCATATCGCCTGTGTGGAACCAGCCTTCTTCATCAATAACCTCTTTTGTCAATTCAGGCTCTTTATAATATTCTTTCATAAGTCCCGGACCTTTGGCAAGTATTTCCCCATCTCCGGCTATCTTAACTTCTGTTCCGCGTAAAACAGGACCAACGGTTCCGAATTTCGCGCAATTTAATTCGAAAGTACCCACGGAGATAACCGGTGATGTTTCTGTTAACCCGTATCCTTCAAGCACCCTGAAACCTGCCGCCCAGAATATCCTGCCAAGTCTTGGCTGTAATGCAGCGCCACCGGAAATTATCAGGTCAAGGTTACCTCCAAGCGCCTGCTTCCATTTTGAAAATACAAGTTTGCGTGCAATATTCAATTTCAATTGATAGTACCAGCCATTGGCGCCATATAGTTCATAATGCTGACCTACATGCAAAGCCCAGAAAAAAATTACTTTTTTTATTCCTTTTAATTTACAACCGTTTGCAATAATTTTATCATAAATTTTTTCCAGCAGGCGTGGAACAGTACCCATAATAACGGGTTTCACTTCTTTAATATGTTCTGCGACATTGGCAATATTGTCCGAATAATATATGGTGTAACCAAGATATAAGTAAAGATAATTAATCATCCTCTCATAAATATGGCAGATTGGAAGAAAGCTAAGCGCTGTCGATCCGGGAAGCATAGGCGGAATATTGGAAACAGCAATAAAATTACTTATAATGTTTTTGTGAAGCAGAACAACGCCTTTTGGATGCCCCGTTGTTCCAGATGTGTATATAATTGTCGGAATATCATCTTCTGTAATAGAATTTTTAATAGCCTGAAGTTTTTCCGGTACTTTATTTTTTGCGCCAAGTTCAATAAGTTCATTCAAATGTTCAATACCATGTAAATTCTTAAAGGTATAAATTGATTTTAAAGATGGAATATTAGGAATAATATGTTTTATTCTTCTGTACATTTCCTCTCCTGCAACAAAAATATATTTTACTTCTGCATGACGAAGAATGTATAAGTAATCGGAATCGCTGATGGTAGGATATATTGGAATATGGATAGCTCCTATCTGCTGAATTCCCATATCTAAGAAATTCCATTCAGGCCGGTTAAATGTTATTGAAGCTATTTTGTCGCCTTTCTCAACGCCAAGTTTTAACAGACCATAACTGATATTATCAGACTTCTCAATAAGTTCATCTATGCCATATTTTACCCAGATGCCGTTATCTTTTCCCGATAAAGCGTTTTGACTGTCGGGACAAAGTTCTTTATAGCGTTCAACAAGGTCGAATATTCTTTTTACAGGCTTCATTTTAATTTTTTAAGAAAATCGGAAATATTAAAGTATTGTAATTTATAAAGGCAATTATGAATTAAAATAATTTGTTTGTATGAACTGTGTTTGCCTGCGCTGTGGGCATTATCACAATATCGTTAATATTCACATGATCCGGCAGAGTAGTTATATAATGAATTATTCCGGCAACATCTGACGCCTGTAATGGTTTAAAACCCCTGTAAACATTATCAGCGGCTTGTTTATCTCCCTTGAATCGCACAATAGAAAATTCGGTTTCCACAGCTCCCGGGCTGATTTCAGTTACTTTAATATTGTACTTTAAAAGATCTATTCGCATAGCTTTTGTCAAAGAATCAACGGCAGATTTTGTAGCACAATACACATTTCCGTTTGCATAAGTTTCTTTTCCTGCAATGGATCCCATGTTGATAATGTGTCCCGATTCGCGACTTATCATATTCGGTATCACTTGTTTTGAAATATACAGCAATCCTTTCACATTGGTATCAATCATCGTTTCCCAGTCGTCAACAATGCCTTTATCAATAGGGTCCAAACCCTTTACCAATCCTGCATTATTGATGAGTACATCTATATTCTTCCAATTATTATCAAGCGATGAAAATGCTTTTTCAACTTCAGATAATTTTCGGATATCAAAATTCAGTGATTTTATTTCTGTATTGTATTTTTGCTTTAGTTTATTTACAAGCTCTTCAAGCCGTTCTTTTCTTCTGCCGGTAATAATTATGTTCCAATTATTTTCAGCAAACTTTTCAGCGCATGCTTCTCCAATGCCGGAAGTAGCACCTGTTATCATTATTATTTTCTTTGTCATAAATTCTTTCATAATTTAATCTGTATAATCTGTGGCATTTTTACTTAAGAAATTTTAAAAAAGGGATTTTCCTTATCATTTTTTCTTTATCAATCAGCATAATCAGCATAGTCATAAGAAACGGCAGAGCCGGAACCTTATACCTTACCATAGCTCCCATAACAGGAGTAATAAGACCTGTAAGCACAAACATAAATATTACTGCAAACAGGCAAGAGTAAAATATATTTTTATTTATTTTTTGAAAATTGAAAAAAAGTATTGCCATTATTAATATAAAAAGTATCAATAGGTTTTCCAATGCAGCCATAAGAATTAAAACCGAGTTAGCTTCAAAAATAAAAGGACGGAACATTGTTATGAAAAACGCTTGTGGTGCATTTTTAATGAAACTCCAAATATCAGTTGTAAGCAGGGGAATGCCAATAAGGCTTCCGGAATTCATAAATTTTGCCAGCCCGATAAAATCTCTTTGCTTTGTTACAAGTATATCCAATGCGTCAAAGCCGGGAAAAATATGATGGATTTGCAAACCCGCGAAAATGTATAAAACAAAAACAACAAAATATTTTAACAGAATAAATTTTTCATTTGTTTTGAATACCCAGAAATATGCTATAAGAATAGGAACGGTGATAGCAAGAACATAAAATTTTATAAAATAAATAAAAACCACAGATGCTAATATCCAGATTAAAGAAGAAACTCTGAACTTGTTAATGATATAAGAAAAATGATATATCAGTAAACCCAATCCGAAAAATAAAAGACCTTCTTTCATTACACCCGATCCCCAGAACAAAACAGACGGAAGCAAAAAAATTCCAAAGATCAATTCTTTGTTTTTATTTTTAATAAAACGAACTGCGATTTTGTATAAAGCAATAAGTCCTGTAAGGGAAAGAAAACAAATAAAAACAACATGAACATAATAGTAGCCAAATGAAAATATTCTGATAAGTGCATTAAACCTGATAATTGTGTGACTTTCATTGTATATGTTGCTTTCGTAAACCCGGTACCAATTATTCATAAGTTTATAATAATGTTCATTGAAATATACGCTGTCATTACCAAATCCTGTCATCATGCTAATGTAATCTAAGGGCTTTTTGAAAAGAGCATCATACATTATTTTGCTGTCGTCGAAATATTTGAATATATCTGCCGTAGAGCGGTTTGAATAATAATAAGTGTAAACTAAGCTCATAGCTATCCCTGCCAGTATTTTTATAATAAAAATTACTGCAACAGTTTTTTTCGACAAACCCTCAACTCTGAAAAAAGGAACTTTCCAAAGAATTAAAATAAAAACAATTGTATATAGCAGGGTTATCAAATATTCCATTTTATTGAATTTTTTTTCAAATGTAAATAATTCCAGACAGTTTACGCACCTGGTATAACATATTAAAATGTATATAAAATCAAAAACCGATTAATTCATATAATGAAATAGGAATGACGTAATTGCCCGACAGGTAGAATTTTGTAAAGTTTAATTTATTTTAAAAGCATATAATTAATTTAAGTTGCTACCTATAAAGTAAGTGCTTTATGAAAAGCGAAACACCATATAAATAATTTTATTTTTAACAGAAACCCCTTAA
>CAINEZ010000252.1 GCA_903847905.1 uncultured Bacteroidota bacterium | reverse complement strand
TTTCATTTCCAGTTGTTATATAAAACTGACTATTATCTAGTGAAAAACAACAGCCATAAAATTGTGTGATACTATCTCCTAATTTTTTCCAATTTGTAATGTCGCCCCTGCATCTATCAAAATCAAAAACATCAATAAGCCCATTTAAGGTTACACAAGCTAATTTATCCCCATTTTTAGAAATACACATTTGCCCCTCTGAACCTGCGTATAGATACAATCCGGTCGTGTGAACTGACCCAATATTTTGCTCAAAAGGACCTAATATTGTATCCTTTTGTAAAATGTATTTAACAAAAGTATTATTTCCACTTCGGTGCGCTAAAACCCACCAATCTCTTCCATTTGCATGACGAACTGCTATTAATTTTTCAGTAATGCTATCTGTTTGTAGTAGAAGTGTATTTTTATTAATTACCTCGCCGTTGCCTGAATCGCCTTTTTTATTTATTTTTGAATAATATAATCCATTAAAATCAATATGAAACAAGAAGATTATTGAATCATTTTGAGGATCAGGTATTAATAATGCACCTTGAGTGAAGGTACTATACCCTGCTAAATCATTTCCATTTAAAATAATTTGATTGTTTTGATTCCAAATATTGATATAACTATTAATAACAGGATTTTTTGCACCTGCATAAAAAAGCAAATTGCCTTCTTTATCACAAATGCTGCTTGATGCTTCTCCTGTATATGCTAATCCATTTAATAATGCATGAGGTGGAATAGTATTAAAACTTATCCCTGCAGAATCGCCAAACATCCACACATTGCCTTCTTTTTGGGCAAAAGATAAGTTGGTACTTAAAATAAGGAGTAATATGGTAATAAATTTCGTCATAAATAGTTTTAAAGAGAATAATAAATTTTAAAAGTAAAAGTACACTATTTCAAAATACCGGCAAAATAATTTTGCTAATTTTTTTTCGCCCAATTTTAATTTTTAGCTGTCACAGCTTTTCGAAAATATGGTTTTGGGTTGCGATAAGCTTTGGTGTGGTACTGCACAGAAAAGTTGGCGGTTATTTTATTATACTCATTCCATAAGTCATCAAAGGTGATAAAAAACACCAGAAAGGAAATAGCGTTAAAAATAAAAAACCCGGGCATCATGGCAATAAAAATTTAAAGTACAAAATTACTTGCCTTTTCAAATGGTAATGTTACACAATTCTTTAAAAAAGTTACATAATTCACACATTTATCTCCCAAGTTAAGTATAGCTTAAAGTCGTGCCTCACCTATCAAAATCATACACCATAAAATTAAATCCCTCCCTAAAGCCCCTTTTTCAAGGGGTTTGGGGTTATTTTCTCATCTTTTTTCAATGCCTGTCCCGTACACACACCTGTCCCGTACACACACCTGTCCCGTACACACACCTGTCCCGTACACACAGTGTCGGGAGTGTCGGGAGTGTCGGGAGTGTCGGGAGGTCGGGAGGGTTTGGGGTTAAAAAAAATCCAAAAAAAAGAGCCTGAACCACTGTCCAGGCTCTTTTAAATTCTTAATTGTGAATTCTTAATTTTTAATTTCCTAATA
>CAINEZ010000251.1 GCA_903847905.1 uncultured Bacteroidota bacterium | reverse complement strand
TTTCAAAAATAAAATTTATTAAAACAAAAAATGTAAAAGAAATTAAAATTACTAAAAACAGAAAATGGATAGGTTACTTGATTCATAAGCCTGTAGTAAGTTTGATTTTTATTTTATGCCTGGTATTTTCAGTTTATTATATTTTACCAAAATTGGAAACAGGCTTTCTGCCTGAAATGGATGAAGGTTCCATAGTGCTTGATTATGCTTCTCCGCCGGGAACATCATTAGAAGAAACCGACAGAATACTAAAAGAAGTTGAAAAAATAATTACTGCAATTCCGGAAGTTGGGGCTTATTCGCGCAGGACAGGAACACAAATGGGCTTTTTCATTACCGAACCTAATACCGGTGATTACCTGATACAGTTGAAGAAAAATAGAAAACGTTCAACCGAAGAAGTAATAGATAATATCAGGAAAAAAGTGGAATTTTCTCAACCTGCATTACGTATTGATTTTGGACAGGTAATAGGTGATATGCTTGGCGATTTAATGGAGTCGGTTCAACCTGTTGAAATAAAAATTTTTGGAGGCGATCAAAGTAAGTTGCAGGAGCTGGCGAAACAAGTGGCGGCAGAAATCGGCAAAGTTGAAGGAACTGCCGATGTATTTAATGGAATCATTATTGCGGGACCATCAATTGAAGTGAAACCGGATGCTCAGAAATTGGCGCAATTTAATTTAAACCCATCAAATTTTCAATACCAGCTTCAGACGCAACTCGAAGGAAATATCATCGGAAGTATTCCTGAAAAAGAACAATACACTGATTTAAGATTAATTTATCCAGACGCCTCAAAATCCAGTGTTGACAGGATGAAGAAGCAATTTATTTTTCTGCCCGGCGGAAAATTAAAACCTGCAATAGAGTTAGCCTCATTAGAAATTAAAGAAGGAGTTGCAGAAATAATCAGGGAAAATTCACAATCTGTAGCTATTGTGAGCGCGCGCTTAAATGAACGGGATTTGGGTAGTGTAATGAAAGATATACAGAAACAAATAAAATCAAAAATATCACTGCCTCAGGGTTATTATATTTCTTATGGCGGCGCCTATGCCGGACAGAAAGAGTCGTTCAGTGAATTATTTTTGATTTTAATATTATCGAGTTTATTAGTATTTACACTGATATTGTTTCTTTACAGGGATTTCAAAGCTGCTTTCATAATTTTGCTGAATTCTGTTTTGGGTATATCAGGAAGTTTAATCGCATTATTTATTACACATTTACCTCTTAATGTTGGCAGTTATACGGGACTTATCATGATAGTCGGGATTATAGGTGAAAATGCAATATTTACTTTTCAGCAGTTTAAAAATAATATGAAAATTAAAAATGTTAAAGATGCCATAATTTCTGCTGTTTCCGTACGTCTTCGTCCTAACCTGATGACTGCGTTTGGCGCTATAATTGCATTGATGCCGCTTGCTCTTGGCATTGGCACAGGTTCTCAATTACACCAACCGCTTGCAGTTGCAGTAATCGGAGGATTTATTATCGCATTGCCGATACTGCTAATAATTTTCCCCGCAATGCTTTATAGGATTTATAAGGAAAAAAAATCATAAAATTGGAAACAGATAGAAATTAGAAATTTTCGATATTGTTATACCAATTGTATTTATTTTTTAGTCTAATAAAAAAATAAATTATGCCGATGCTATCCCGACCTACGGTACGGGACAGGCTATGAAAATAGTTCAATAAGACGAAGTCGCAATTGGGC
>CAINEZ010000250.1 GCA_903847905.1 uncultured Bacteroidota bacterium | reverse complement strand
CCAGGTGCAACCGGAGATAACGGGGCAACTGGTGCAACAGGAAATAACGGAGCAACAGGAAATAACGGAGCAACGGGAGCAACCGGAGATAACGGAGCAACGGGAGCAACCGGAAATAAAGGGGCAACCGGAGCAACAGGACCTGCTTATACAGGAAGTTGTGGCTATAGCATAGGGCAAAACGTACCGGCTTTGGGTGGTATCATTTTTTATTTGGATCCTACCGGATGTCATGGATTGGTTTGCCCAGCGACAGACCAAAGTTCAGGTATACAATGGTACAATGGAAGTTATACAAATACAACCGCTTTTGCCAGTTCTGTTGGTGGTGGTGATGGTAATACTTCAATGATTGTCTATAATCAGGGATCAGGTTCTTATGCGGCAAAACTTTGTTATGACCTAAGTTCAGGAGGTTTTTCCGATTGGTATTTACCATCAAAATACGAGTTGAATTTGATGTACATGAATATTGGGCAAGGCAATGTATTGGGATTGGGTAACGTTGGCGGTTTTGCTCTTAACTACTATTGGAGTTCGTCCGAGTACAATAATAACTACGCGTGGACCCAGACCTTCCTCAATGGCAATCAGGGCAGCGACAGTAAGTACTACACTTACTACGTGCGTGCTGTTCGGGCTTTTTAACAATTTATCTATTTAACTATTTTAACATTACCGCGAAGCGGTCGATTTTTAAAAAATGGCATTGTACTACGATTTACCGGTTTACAGGGATACTTACAAATTGATTTTAAAAATTTTTGAGTTTACAAAAGATTTTTCACGAGAGTATAAATACACGCTCGGGCAAGATATGAAACGCGATGTACTAATGCTGGTGCGTTCTATTTACAGGGCAAACCGCAATACAGATAAACGGCAATATCTCGAAGAATTTTTAGACAACTTTGAAATTCTTAAACTCGAAATTCGTTTATGTGTTGACATGAAATTGGTAAGCATAAAAAAACAAGCCGAATTAACCATGCTGTTGGATAGTATTGGGAAACAAGCCACGGCATGGAAAAATAAAAGTTCTTAACATTTTTTTAGTAGCCTGAATTGTATGTGTTAAGGCATATACAAGCGAGCATTTTTTTGTTTAAAAGCGATAAAGGGACTGCTAAGGCAGTTAAAATGAGTGTTAAATTTTACAGTTGCTTTTAATGCAATTGGTTTAAATGTAATGCTACAATAACTACAAGAGGCCTTGTAGCTATATGAACGCCTTTATAAAACGTGGTTGGCGGTTTTGCTAATAACAACTATTGGAGTTCTACCGAGTACAATAATAACAACGCGTGGAACCAGAACTTCAACAATGGCAATCAGAACAACAACAATAAGAACAACACAAACTACGTGCGTGCTGTTCGGGGTTTTAAACAAAAACAATCAATGCCCGAAGCATAAAAAACTTCGGGCATTTTCAATTTCCGTACGCTATGCAACTTGATATATTTGACACAAATATTGAAATAAGTAAAGCAAAAATAAACCTTGATGAATTATTTGAGGCTTACTTTTCTTGTCGCAGCAATAAACGAAACACCATTAATTCTTTGGCTTTTGAAGTAGATTATGAAAGCAATTTGGTAAAACTTTGTGATGAAATAAACAACGGCGCTTACCAACCTGGCAAGTCCATTGCCTTTATAGTTTACAAACCTGTTCAAAGAGAAATTTTCGCAGCCGACTTTAGAGACAGGGTTGTACATCATTTAATCATCAACAAACTCAATCCGCTTTTTGAAAAAACATTTATAAACGACAGCTATGCTTGCCGCACAGGCAAAGGCACGCATTTTGGCATACAGCGCATTGATAAATTTATACGGCAATGTTCCGAGAATTATACAAGAAACTGTTACATTTTAAAGCTTGATATAAAAGGTTTTTTTATGCACATCAACAAAAATATTCTTTTCGAAAAACTTAGCGCCTTTATCAATAAACAATACTTGCAAACAGATAAAGAATTACTGTTAGCGCTTTGCCGGAAAATAATCTGCAACGACCCAACGCAAAACTTCATCATCAAAGGCAAACGCAGCAATTGGGACGGTTTGCCAACCGATAAAAGTTTGTTTCATTCGGCACATCAAAGCGGTTTACCAATCGGAAACTTAACCAGCCAGATATTTGCCAACTTTTATATGAATAGCTTCGACCATTTTGTAAAACACGATTTGGGTATCCGCTATTATGGACGGTATGTAGATGATTTTGTAATTGTTCATCAAGATAAAGAATATTTAAAGGCGCTCATTCCGGCGCTTTCAAACTTTTTACTTTCAACTTTACAACTCACTCTGCATCCAAAGAAAATATATTTGCAACATTACAGTAAAGGTGTAAAGTTTTTAGGAACGGTAATTTTGCCAAACCGCATTTACATTGCCACCCGTACCAAAGGCAATTTTTATAATGCAATTGAGAAGCAAAACAAAATAGCAAGAAACCATAAACCAACAAAAGAAAACCATGCAGTATTTTTGAGCGGTATGAACTCGTATTTGGGAATTATGAAGCATTACCGTACTTACAAATTGCGAAAAGAAATGATTTTCAAAAACGTAAGTGGTTGGTGGTGGAATTATGTATATTTATCGGGAGGAATAAGTAAATTTGTGATGAAAAGGAAATAAAAATTGTGGAAAAATTTAAGAACAGAATTAAAAATAAAAGTAGTATATTTGTAAAAAAAAGGAGGTTGCATGTTAACTATTAAGACAATACAAAATGAAATATGTCAAATTCCAATAAACAGGCTTGAAGAAGTTTATAAATTGATATGCTCATTTCATAGACCAATAAATGTGGAGAAACTGCATAAATCAAAGATTTTAAATTTTGCAGGAATATTTAACGAAATGAGTGAATCAGATTACAATGATTTAGTTTCATATACCGAAAAAAGTCGAAATGATATGTTTAATCGAAGCACAAGCAAATGAGACAAGAAACTTTAATAGACACTGATATTTTATCTGAATTCTTTCGAGGAAATTCGGTTGTTGTAGCGAACATTGACAAATATCTACAAGACTTCGAGTGTCTTAATATTAGTATAATAACTTACTATGAGGTATTGAATGGATTATTGTATAAAGATGCACGCAAACAATTAGCAAAATTCAAACAGTTTGTGGAATTCAATCAGGTTTTACCATTGACAGTTAAAACCGTTGATAAATCAGCAGAAGTACAATCAGAATTGCGTAGAAAAGGAAAAGAAATCAGTCATACTGATACTCTAATTGCAGGAATAGCAATAGTAAATAATTTAGAACTAATTACCAATAACATTGAACATTTTAAACGTATTCCAAAATTAAAACTTAATAATTGGACAAGATAATATTAAATTGTCTATATTACTGTTGGTATTCCATAGACAGCTTAGCTGCTTATAACCCCAACAGCACAAGTCAAGCACATGCTGCAAACCACACAAGCCCAACCAGACCAAAGTTTGCAGCATAAGCTTGCCATTTCCCACGCTTTTCCGACAATGACCAAGAAAAAAACAAATAAAATCCCCTCCCTTCTGTAAAAATTTAAACGCCGATACACATTCCACCCGGATAAAAACTCTTCGACAGTTGATAGCGAAACTCAATAATGATAATGCTTTCGGGACACAACAGGACTCCCCGCCAGTGCATAACAGGCTTCTGCTTTCATGCCTCACAGATTTGCATATATGAAACGGAAGTGCTATTTTTGAATATTATTTCGGCGGACAGTGAAGTGCTATTAATACGGCACGCAAGCAGCAGCCGGAACGTTAGCGTTTATTGGAGAAAACCCAGACACAACATTGAAACATTGAAAAAAACAGATAAATTAAAATGAATCACTATTGTCCGATTAAATTTTGCTTATTTAATATTTCGTACCTACGGCACTTTAATAATTTTCGTAATGGCTTATTCTACAAATATTCCGTACCTACGGTACTTTTTTTAGCCTCGTTAGAGGCGACATATTTGTAGAAAATAATGTAGGGCATCTCTAAAAACTCCACAAGTCCCATCAATCAAGGAATTGAAATTTTGCTGAGTTATAAACATTTGATTGTTAATAAAATATGATTGTTTGTGTTGTTATAAGTGTTATCTTTGCTGGTAAAATGACACTTTTATGAAAAACAAAAATCCACGAGGCTTATTTGATGAGACATTCCGTTTAGAAAAGCTAAGTAAACAAGGCGATCCGCTGTTATTGCTGAAAGCAAAAATTAATTGGGAAATATTCCGTCCTACATTAGAAAGCATCTTTGTAAAGGAAGATAAAGGACAAGGCGGCAGGGAACCATACAATTATTTGATGATGTTCAAAATACTGATATTGCAGAGATATTATAATTTATCGGACGATCAAACAGAATACCAGATATTGGATCGCTTATCATTCATGCGGTTTTTGGAGTTGGAGTTAAGCGACAAAGTACCCGACAGTAAAACGATATGGCTATTCAAGGAAACCATAGCACAATCAGGGAAGACTGAAGAATTGTTCAATACGTTTGAGGAATTGTTGGAGTCAAAAGGCTATATCGGTAAGGAAGGGAAAATAGTAGATGCAAGTTTTGTAGAAGTGCCAAGGCAAAGGAATAACAGAGAAGAGAACAAGCAAATCAAGGAAGGAAAGGTGCCGGAAGATTGGCAGGAAAATCCGCACAAGCTATCACAGAAAGACACAGATGCAAGGTGGACGAAGAAAAATAATGAAACATTTTATGGTTATAAAAATCATGTAAAAGTAGATACAAAAAGTAAGCTGATAGACAAATATGAAGTAACACCGGCAAGCGAGCATGATTCACAGGAATTAGAAAATTTATTGGAAGAAAAAGATGCAGGACAAGATTTTCATGCAGATAGCGCATATACAGGCGAAGAGCAAGAAAAAGCAATAAAAAAAGTTAAGATGAATAATTGCGTAATAGAAAAAGGTTATAAAAACAAACCATTAACAGATGAACAAAAGTCAACAAATAAATCAAAATCAAAAATAAGAGTAAGAGTAGAACACGTATTTGGATTTGTTGAAAATAGCATGCATGGATCATATATCCGTTGTATTGGTATGATACGGGCAGAAGCAACGATAGGGTTAATGAATTTAACTTACAATATTTTCAGGTATATTCAACTAAACAAAGTCCCTATCAGGGGATAGGTATGTCCAAGAGTGAAATAATTTGGATTGTATGTTGCAGATAGATAGATAGATAGATAGATAGATAGAATAAAGTTTGTTTTTAGAAAAACAATGTTATATCTTTGTGTCATTAATCAACGGGCATAAACTGGTTATTAGAGGTGCCCTT
>CAINEZ010000249.1 GCA_903847905.1 uncultured Bacteroidota bacterium | reverse complement strand
ATTCAAGGTCAGCTAATAAAAACCTTTGCCGTAAACGGCAATAAAACAAATGTTGATATTTCAGCATTGAATTCGGGTGTTTATTTTATTAAAGTAAGCAGCATAGATGGTACAGTTTATAAAAAAATTATAAAAGAATAAGAGTCATGGGTTAAATCCATTAAAATTGTTTTTTCCATATGTTTAAACTTTTTAACTGTAAACATATTTCAGGACGATACACCAAAAACAGAAAACCTGAAACCGAAAAAATTTACCGATTATAAACCCAAACCCACCATCTGTGTGCTAAAACCTACCATCTATCAAATAGCTCTTTACAAATTGGTTTTAATGTACTTATTTTGATACTGATTTGATTGAGCCTAATAAATAATTTCACAATTAGCATTTTGCAATTTAGCCTATATTTCGTGACAGTAATCAAGAAATGTGTAAATAATTAATATACACGAAACCGTTATGCTATTAACATATAATATATTGACTGTCAGACTTAGTAATGTCAGGCTGAGTAATGTCAGGCTGAGTAATGTCAGGCTGAGTAATGTCAGGCTGAGTTTATCGAAGTCTGACATTGTTCAATATAACACTTGATTATTAACCAATTAGTGTTTCAATAGCACAAGGAATCATACTTATTATAGATAAATAGATGGAATTTTTATACTTATTATAAATTTGTATTGACAAAGCAAAAATATTATTGTATATTTACATCATATTTATAAAAATTTAATGGGGTTTTGACGTTATAATAACATTATTAATATAACAGTAATGAAAAAACTTATTCTATATTTTATGTTGCTGTTAACATTTCCAATAAGCATGCTGGCACAATACACCGGTGGCAATGGAAGGGGAGATGTAACTGGATCTCAATCTAGTGCTAACCTGCCAATTAGTCTGTTGTTATTCACTCCTTTTTGTAACGGAAATAATATTGTTTTGAATTGGTCAACAGCTTCTGAAACCAATAACGATTATTTTACCGTAGAACGCAGTCTTGATGCCATAAGCTGGCAAGTAGTGACTACCGTAAATGGCGCAGGAAACAGCAACATTATTCTAAATTATAAAACCACAGATACAAATCCATTGGAAGGCATTTCATATTACCGGTTAAAACAAACCGATTATGATGGCAAATCAGAAACCTTTAGTGCAGTTGCTGTAAGCTGTGTATCAAACACAGAACAACCTTCAGTTTTGTATTTTCCAAATCCATTTACATCTGAAATAACTGTAGAAAATAAAAATGTAACTTCTGAAAACGCATCAATTACGGTTTACGACATATTTGGAAGTAAAGTTTTTACTAAGACTATTGACCGCGATGAACTGGGAAAAACTTTTACACTGAATTTAAGCGATTTGGCAAAAGGCATATATACCATAGAATTTCGTTCCAACTCATACTCCAACACCGGAAAAATAGTGGGAAACTAATTTTGTTAGTGTTTATGAATGTTGTCATGGTAATATATTTTTGAAAATACAGGTACCGAATATCGAAAAATAATGAAATGTTAACAAAAAACCATGAAAAATAATCTTTCAAAAATTTTACTGAGCATGCAAAGCAAAACCTTTGTAGTAGTTGCTTTAGTATGGCTTTTATTAAGTTCCGGTACTTACGCAAACAATATTAAAATTACTCATGTGAGCCTTACCAATACAAACTTCACCAATAAAACAAGGCTGGTGAACTTCAACATTGGCTGGGAAAACTCATGGCGCACATCTTCTGCGCCCTATAACTGGGATGCAGCATGGGTGTTTGTGAAGTACCGCGTGTCCGGAGGAGCATGGCAACATGCCAAAATCAACTCAACTGGACACACAGCCCCTACAGGAAGCGCGATTGATATTGGATTGCTTACCCCAAGCGCTGCCTTTGACCCCTCCACCAACCCTGGCTTGGGAGCATTTATTTACCGCAGCGCAAATGGCACAGGCGGTTTCCCGACTACTACAGACAGCACCGTTAAGCTCCTCTGGAACTTTGGTGATAATGGAGTTGGCAATAGCGATTTAGTGGACATACAGGTTTTTGCTATTGAAATGGTGTATGTGCCAATGGGAAGCTTTTATGCGGGCGATGGCACAACGACAAATGTTGATGGGCAATTTAATGATTATAATTCGACAAATGCATACCAAATTACGAGTGAATCTGTACCGGTTACTTTAGGAGGTAGCGCTTCTGGTAATATGCGTAATAATAACGTTTCAGGGATGGTTAATGCTGATGATTTTAATAATACAACCACTCAAACCTTACCTGCTGTTTTCCCAAAAGGTTACAACGCTTTTTACTGTATGAAATACGAAATAAGCCAGCAGGGGTATGTTGATTTTTTGAATAACCTTACGCAAACTCAGGCGACCTCTCGTAAGTACGACAAGCCTACAACTAATTATCGCTATGAAATTACCGGTAGTGCCATAGGCAGTTATACTACATCCAACCCTTATTTACCCAATAATTGGATGAGTTGGGATGATTTAGCAGCATATCTCGATTGGAGCGGATTGCGCCCGATGACAGAGCTTGAGTTTGAAAAAGCCTGTAGGGGAACCTTAGCAGCAGTACAGAACGAATGTGCATGGGGAAATCCAACAAAGTTCAATTCAGGTTGGACTTGTGAGGGATATACATTTAGCGGCTTAACAGCTGGCACAATCAGCGAGGTGGTAGCAAATCCAGGTAATGGCAGTGATGGGGGTAATGCCGCATATTGGAATACTACTAATAGCCTTGGACCTTTGCGTGTAGGAAGCTTTGCAACAAGCGGAAGTAGCCGAATAGTCTCAGGCGCCACGTATTATGGCGTTATGGATATGAGCGGTAATGTTTACGAGCGACCCATAACGGTGGGCAATAGCACAGGAAGAAGTTTTACAGGTACACATGGCGATGGAGTATTAGATGGCAATGGCAATGCCAATGTTTCCAATTGGCCAACCGCTGGTGCCGCCGGTACCATTGGCGCAGGATTCAGGGGTGGCTATTTTTTTACAGGAAACCCTGCTACGGATGAGTTTCTGCGCGTGTCTTCTCGCGCCAATGCTTCAGCAGTGCGAACTAATGACCATCGCGGATACGCAGATGCCGGCGGTCGCGGGATTCGTACTGCGCCCACTTGCATAAACCCCACAAACGGTGGCACAATAGCAGCCAATCAAACCGGATATAGTCCCTTCTCCCCTACCACATTCGACCCTGACGCATTTACAAGTTCAGCCTTACCCAGCGGGCAAACCGGCAACCTTGAATATAAGTGGATGGTATCAACCACAAGCAGCAGCTCGGGTTTTTCGGATATATCTAATAGCAATGCGGCTACTTATGATCCGGGTACTATAAGTGTTAACACTTGGTATAAGCGTGTTGCGCGTGTAAACTGTATGGACGACTGGACAGGGGCGGCGGAATCGAATGTTGTTACAGCAACTGTTTCAGCGGCGCCAGCTACTTCTACATTTAGCGGAACCGGTAACTGGAACCAGGCATCTTATTGGAATAATGGTATTCCCGCTTATACAACACAAGCCTTCATTAGTGGTAATTGCACCATAACAACCCCAAGCACTTGCAGCAACTTAACCATTAATCCCACAGGACAGTTAACGGTAAACTCAAGCCAAACGCTTGCCATAACCGGACAATTCCTGATTAAATCAACAGCAGCAGGTACCGGGTCGTATATCAATAATGGCACAGTAACTTATGCTTTAACCCCACAAGTAGAACGCTACATTTTGCAAGACCTTTGGCATTATATTTCATCGCCGGTTCAGGGAGCAGTATCGGGAACATGGCTCCAATGTTATTTAGCAAGCTTCAACGAAGCCACGCAACAATGGAATAACTCAACGTCGTCCACAACTTTGCCGCTAACTGTCGGACAAGGGTTTAAGCTCTGGTCAAGAAGTGATATGACAGGAAATGTAACACGAACCTATACCGGAAACCTCAATGAAGGTGATAAAATATTATCATTGTCATCCAATGCAGGATGGAAAATGATTGGTAACCCCTTTACTTCAGCTATTACCGCAGATATTCAAAACTGGACAAAAACCAATGTTAACAACGCCATTTGGGTTTGGGATCCAGTTTCTAATAACTGGCAATCATGGGATGGAACAACAGGAACATTAACCGGAGGCGTAATTCCTGCAAGTCAAGGATTTCACATTGTAACCAACAATTCCGGAGCCAGTGTTACTATTATGCAAAGTAAACGGGTACACAGCGCCGTTGCATACCATAAAGAGGTAGTGAATAACAACCTTTTATTACATATTGAAGGTCATTAGTGTCCATTAAAAAATAAAAATCGTTCTTTGAAATCCTTGTATATCTAAATTAAACGAACTTTTTAGTTGCGTGACGATTTGAAATTCTTATGTTAGGAGTTAAATTTATTGCTCCTATGAACAAAGGTAAATAT
>CAINEZ010000248.1 GCA_903847905.1 uncultured Bacteroidota bacterium | reverse complement strand
TATTTACCTTTGTTCATAGGAGCAATAAATTTAACTCCTAACATAAGAATTTCAAATCGTCACGCAACTAAAAAGTTCGTTTAATTTAGATATACAAGGATTTCAAAGAACGATTTTTATTTTTTAATGGACACTAATGATATTCATAAGCAAGCTAAGAATCCGGTTTGCACAACCCAGTTAAGTTTGTTTGCAAAAAATAACAAGCTGAAAAGTCCTCACCTATTCACCGATTATTTTTATCAATACGCGTTTTTTTCTTCTGCCATCAAACTCACCGTAAAATATAGCTTCCCAGGGTCCAAGATCCAGCGCTCCATTAGTAATTGCGACTACTACTTCCCGTCCCATGATCTGTCGTTTCAAATGCGCGTCTCCATTGTCTTCGCCAACATTATGATTATATCCATCGCGGCTGTATGGCGCAAGTTTTTTGAGCCACTCCATGTAATCCGCATGAAGTCCTGGTTCGTTATCGTTTATAAATACGCTTGCTGTTATATGCATGGCATTTACAAGACACAATCCTTCTTTAATTCCACTTTCTTTTACAGCATCCTTCACCTGGGGCGTAATATGAACAAACTGATAACGCTTTTCGGTATTGAACCAAAGTTCTTTTCTGTAATTCTTCATAAAGTATTTTTAAAAGACTAAATTACAAATATTTTATACTACTCAGATAAAAGCAAAATAAAATGCTACATATTTACAAATTAAATTATTAAACTGATGTTACGCAAATCTTAAAATTTATTTATTAATGTCACTCAGAGCCAGCCATTGCGTGGGCTTGCGAGGAAGTGGCTGTGTCGAAGAGTGATTATGTGGGGTTGGCTTCGACACGCTTCTCCCTCCACTATCGTTTCTGGAGAATCGGCTCAGCCTGACCGTTAATTTTGTATTCATTTATTATATTTGCGTAACATCAGTTATTAAAGATTTCAAATAAAAAATGGAGAAATATACAAGACCTGTTTACCAGTTCATAGGCTATACAGGTATGTAAGAAGATATAAAACCAATTGAATAAAGAGTTCACCTATATAGTTTGTAAAGATTATTTTTTATATAAAATGATAATCTGTGTAATCTGTGGCTATATCAAACTTGCTGGATAGTAATAAAAATTTATTAAGTTTGACACCTTAAAAATTATAACATGGCAAAAATTGGTATCATAGGTGGTTCAGGGCTTGAAAACCTTGACTTATTTACAGACAAAAAAGAAATTAATATTTCTACTAAATTCGGAAATCCTTCTTCTACTATATTTTCAGGACTTTTACATGGTAAAGAAGTGATGATTATTTCGCGCCACGGCCGCGATCACTCAATTCCACCCACCCAGGTAAATAACCGCGCAAATATAATGGCATTAAAAGAAAACGGATGTACGCATATTATTGCCACTACTGCCTGCGGCAGCTTGCGCCAGGAAATAAAACGGGGTGATATTGTTTTTCCCGATCAGTTTATTGATTTTACAAGGCATAGAGCTATTACTTTTCATGAAGTATTTGAAGAAGGCAATCTTTTTCACACTCCAATGGCTGACCCGTTTAATAATGAACTTCGTGAAATCCTAAGTAAATGTGCAGCTTTACAGAAACTTAATTTTCATTCAAAAGGTACAATAATTACTATTGAAGGTCCGCGGTTTTCAACCCGCGCCGAATCAAATATGTTCCGCTTATGGGGTGCCGATATTATAAATATGTCCACTGCTCCCGAAGCAATTTTATCAAATGAAGCTGGAATACCTTATGCTGCAATTGCATTAAGCACCGATTATGATTGTTGGAAAACAGACGAACAACCTGTTACATGGGAAGAAGTATTACGTGTATTTCGGGAAAATGTTAAGAATGTTACCAATTTGCTTATTAAAGTTATAGATTTGATATAAATAGGAGTATTTGAAAACTCAAAAAATTACCACTTAGACACTAAGTACACTATCCCGATAGCTATCGGGACACTAAGAAATTTCATAATGCTATCAAAGGCTTCCAAATACTTTTTTCAGTATATCATTTATTCTTGCTGATGGATCTTTTCTTATTTTATATTCTTCACCGGCAATAAGTTTAAAAAGCCCATCAATCGCCTTAGTTGTAACATAAGTATTCAAATCAGGATTAACAGTTGTAACAAGAGGTATTTTATCATACGCTGTTGCCAATGGATTCCAGTATTTTGTTACTTCTACTTTTTCCAATGCAGCTTTTACAATTGGAAGAAAAGCTGTTTTAAGCTGAGCGGTTGTATTATCCTTCAGGTAAAGAGTTGCTGCGTTATCAGCCCCTTTCAATATTTTCATCCCGTCCGAAATTGTCAGTTTTGTAATAGCATCAATAAAAATTGGTCCGGCCGATTTGCTTGCCTCTTCTGCGCCACGATTAAGCGCTTCAATAAATTTATCACATTGGCTTCCCATACCAATCGAGCGAAGTTTTGTTTCCATTGCCGATGCTTCCGGCGGGAAAAGGATTTTTATAGCTGTATTTTTAAAGAACCCATCTACCTTAGAAGTGCTTGCAACAGAATTATTTGTTCCAACTTTCAGCGCCTCTTTTAATCCTTTTATAACATCATCATTAGAAAGTGTACCTTGGTTTACAGTACTGTTAACATTGTTAAAAACAGATTTAATATTCTGCGCTTTACAAGCTGACAGGCTTAATAACAAAAAGCTTCCTGCGATTATATTAATTGTTTTCATAAGTTTTGTTTTTTATCAGAACGTAAAATTAATGGATTTTGTATAGACTTAACAATAATTGTACCTTTTTTACA
Source organism: uncultured Bacteroidota bacterium (assembly GCA_903847905.1). GTDB lineage: Bacteria > Bacteroidota > Bacteroidia > Bacteroidales > CG2-30-32-10 > CAINEZ01. The sequence continues at coordinate 4,086 of CAINEZ010000248.1, read as the reverse complement.
TCATAAAAATTCCTATTTTTGAATTTTAAATGAATAGCAGTTCTAAAATATATGTTGCCCTTCCTGTGATGGATGAAATTGACATGCTTCCATCCTGCCTTAATTGTATCAAAAACCAATCATATAAAAATTTTTATATTGTGATTTGCATTAACCAGCCTGATGAATGGTGGGAAATCCCTGGAAAGAAAGACATATGTATAAATAACAAAAAGATATTAGATCTATTATTAAAAAAAAATGAAAAAAAAATTTCCATCATTGATAAAAGTTCAAAAAGCAATGGATGGACAGGAAATAAAAAAGGTGTAGGCTGGGCAAGAAAAACAGCGATGGATTACATCTCTAAAATATCAAATAGCAATGATTTTATTTTAAGCCTTGACGCCGATACTGTTTTCAGTAAGGAGTATTTTTCTTCTGTAATAAATGTTTTTACAAAAAATCCCAATGCTGTAGCGCTTTCCAATCCTTATTATCATAAACTCACTAATTCAGATGCAGAAGACAAAGCTATCTTAAGGTATGAAATTTACATGCGGAATTACGCTATAAATATGCTCTTAATAAATTCCCCTTATGCATTCACTGCTTTAGGAAGCTCAATATCATTGCCTGTTTCGGCATATAAAGCAATAGGCGGGCTAACGCCAAAATTAAGCGGTGAAGATTTTTATTTTCTTCAAAAACTCAGGAAATACGGAAATATCATTGTCCACAATAATGAAAAAGTTTATCCTGCTGCACGGTTTTCCGACAGAGTTTTTTTTGGCACCGGACCTGCAATGATAAAAGGTAATACAGGTAATTGGGAAAGTTACCCTGTATATCATCATTCATTATTTGAAAATATTAAAAAAACTTATGATTGTTTTTATTCATTGTTTTACGAAGATTGCAAAACGCCAATGACAGAATTTTTGAATATGCAGTTTGGAAGTAATGACATCTGGCCGCAATTGCGCAATAATCATAAAGATGCTGAACATTTTGTAAGAGCTTGTCATGAAAAAGTTGACGGGCTAAGAATATTACAATACCTGAAAACTGAACAGGAGCGATTGAATAAATCTGATGAAAATTGCCTATATGAAAACATCCTATATGTACTCGACAATATTATTAAATATGAAAATATTGAAAAATTACAAGTCTTGAATTTTAAAAAATGTTCTATAGATTTGCTAAATGACATCAGAGATTATCTTGTTAAAGTTGAAGAAACATTACAAAATCAAATAAGAATATTACAATAAGCGCACAAACAATGAATGTCGCTTTAGCTAATGACTATTAATGACACGAAGTAAATGACAATGAAAAAAGGTATAAGTTATAAGGCATAAGTAATAACATGAAATGAATGACAATAGTTAATATTAATCAATGAAAATCTAACAACAAACAACAAACAACAAACAATGAACAACAAACAACAAACAACAAACAATGAATTACTATCAATGACAGCGACCTGTCCCGCACTGACGGTCGGGAAGCAAATGACACTAAAAAAATGCGACAGTAAAATTAATTAGCCGCTACTTGAATACGTGAAAAAATTGCTTACCATACTTGGACCAACTGCAACAGGCAAAACAAAACTTGCTTCTCATATTGCTTTTATTATCGGGGGTGAAATAATCAGCGCTGATTCCAGGCAGGTATTCAGGCGAATGAATATTGGAACGGGAAAAGATTATGAAGATTATATCGTTAAAGGGAAAATTATTCCACATCATTTAATTGATATAGCAGAACCCGGCGAAGAATTCAGTGTTTTTGATTTTCAAAAGAATTTTATTCAGGCATTTCAAAATATAGTTTCAAAGAATAAAATTCCCGTGTTATGCGGCGGAACAGGGCTTTATATAGAATCAGCTTTGAACAAATACAATTTACTCGAAGTCCCTGAAAACATAGAACTCAGAAAAGAACTTTCAGCAAAATCGGAAAATGAACTTATAGATATTATTTCAAATCTTAAATCATTACATAATACTACTGATACTATCAATAAAGAACGACTAATACGTGCTATCGAAATAGCATATTTTCGTAAAAACAATCCTGGTAAAAATTTACATTTCCCCGAATTTAATTCATATATTTTCGGAATAAATTATGAACGAGAAATTGTAACTCAAAAAATTACATCACGGCTGAAAGAAAGATTAAAGAACGGGATGATTGAAGAAGTTAAATCTTTAATTGACGAAGGTGTTCCGTCAACCAGGCTGAAATCTTATGGACTGGAATATAAATTCATTACCCAATATTTACAAGATGAAATTAGTTATGAAGAAATGTTTAATAAACTTAATATTGCTATTCACCAATTCTCAAAACGACAAATGACGTGGTTCAGGCGAATGGAACGCAACGGGATTAAAATAAACTGGATCGATGGAAATTTACCGCTTGAAGAAAAAATTAAAATTATCGTTGAATTACTTAACTGTTAAATGGTTTAATGGTTGAGATAACACTTATGCCTTTATTACTCTTTAAAAATAACCTTTCTGGTAAAGAGCAGCAAAATCCATTGCAATAGCGACACTATAATGAATAAGGATTCCGGGAACAATTGACCTGCTTTTCAGACTCAGGACGCCAAGGGCGATTCCTGCAACAATGGCTGCAATAGTTTCAGTCATTGGTTTCCCGAAATGTATCATACAATAAGGAATAACCATAAATAATATTGAATAAAATCCCAGTTGCCGTTTTGTACCATGCAACATGAAACCTCTGAAGAAAAATTCAACGCCAATGAATTGTATAAAATACATCCCTTCCCACAACCAAAAATTCGGATATAGTTTTTCTCCGTGTGCAAGATTATAAAAAGGGTAACGGAGTTGAAAAGAATGTGTTTTCGACATCAAATATACCAGAGGGAGCATGATTACGAGCATTACAAGATATACCCCATAGTCTTTTCGGAGGTTCCCGAGACGTACACCATAATCGCTAAGTTTCTCACGAAAAACAAGTTTTATAAATATAACAGGAATCACAATATAAAAAATCAATACAATACTTATCCAGTATGCAAGACGATTCAACTGAGTATTACCTGTTATCTCGAGGTTCCTGATAAGAAAATCGGAGAAAGTATTTAACCTGATATTATTACAAAAATCAACAAGCAGAATGTACCCGGGGTCTTTACCAATATATTCAATAAAAACTAATGAAATAGCCGCAACTATTGCAACTGTTATTACCCTGACATCAGGTGTTTTGGATACACGCTTTTCTTTAAAGGAAGTTGATTCCTGTTCAACATTTTTATAAGTTGCATTGATAATATTTCTGATCGTGTTCAGCATTTGAGTATATACAAAAATAATAAAATAAAAAAAATCTCCTCCGAAACCGAAGGAGATTCATTATAAAGTTAAATTATAAATATACTATTGTTCGTATGTCTTTGTTCCTTTATCGGTACCACTGTATATCGTACTTCCTCCAGTTGAATTATATGTACCATCCATCTTAACGGTCATTTCTTTGTTTTTCAGCATATCTATCTGTAAAACAACAGGATAGGCAATTGCGTTAGTTCCTGTATAAGTATCTATGGTTGTTGTTCCTCCGCTAAGGTATGTATCTTTTGTAATAGCTAAACAGACAGTTTCTTTTGTTTTAATATCCAGTTCTTTATTTTTTCTCCCAAAATACCAAGCACCTTCATAGGTATCCATATCTCCATTATCATTTATTTCCCATTTAAATGTACCATCCTTATCTATAGTAAGTTTTTCAGTATATGGAGTAGTGGTTGAAGTGCCACTGGATGAAGAAGTGCATGTAGAACTAGTATATGTTGAAGTATACGTACTAGTAGTACTACCATTAACAGATGTACCGGTTGATGTACCTTCTTTAAGAGTCCATTCGCCTGTAATTCTGGCTTTTCTTGTCTTTAGAGAAAGAAAAGGATCGTTTTCGCCTTTTTTACATGATGGCAGTATAAATATTACCGCCACAATCATTAATAATACAATTTTTATTTTTTTCATGTTTTTGGATTTTAATAAATTATTAAATTGGGTTTGTTTTTTAATTATTAATTAAAAT
>CAINEZ010000247.1 GCA_903847905.1 uncultured Bacteroidota bacterium | reverse complement strand
TGTTTTGTGTCAATGAAAATTGAAAAAAAACTTAAAATAAATTGAATAATGATCATAATAATTTGCATAATTTTTCCTCCAATGATTAAATATCTATTTTCTATTTTATTCTTAATCCCTGATCAAATATATTTTATTCTTTCTTCGCCTTGTTGCTAACTTATATATATCCAAATGTTTTTATAGTTAAATGTTTGGGTGTTCCTTAATATTATGGTAGGATTGCTGTGCTTTATAACTTTTACTTCTGTCTTTTTAATCAATATCAAACTTGTAAAATTGCCGATATTATTATTATCCGAAAAAACTATAAACAGTAAAAAAATATATCTAGTACCGATTACCTATCACCTGTCTGCCGACAGGCAGGCTGATTACTGATTACCGATTACTGATTACTGATTACCGATTACCTTTTTCCTTATGCCTTATCCCTTATGCCTTATGCCTTATGCCTTATGCCGAAGGCATCCCCTTCGGAATAACTTTTTTACCAATTATTCAAAAACCATATAATCCCTCGGATTTACAGCTTTTCCATCATACCAAAGTTCAAAATGCAAATGCGGTCCGGTGGACAGTTCCCCTGTTTCGCCAATAATAGCAATTACTTCGCCGGCTTTTATATAATCCCCTTCTTTTTTCAGTAAAACGGAATTATGTTTATAAACCGAGATAAGGTTACTCTGATGTTGTATTGCAATGGTGTATCCTGTTTTAAGCGTCCATCCTGCAAATATCACTGTTCCATCGAGTGTGCTTTTGATAGCTTCATTTTTTGCGGCAACTATATCTATTCCATAATGATCATTTGGGGGATCATAATTATTAGTAATAATGCCTTTGAGTGGCGTAAAAAAGAAAAATCCACTGATGGATGAAACAGAAGCCCCTGTGGAATTGTCGTTCACGGCAATATTATACTGATCCTGCTTTTCTATTTCCATGCGTAGCATCGAATCTTCTTTCGACTTCGAAAAGTCTAAGTTATCATATTTTGCACTTGTAGAATCGGGTTTTTCCGGAAGTTTATCAACTATTTCTTTCCCTTCCATAATATTCTTTAAGTTATAAAGATATAGATCTTTATTTTTTAGGTCTTCCTCAAGTGAATCTGCTTTAATCATCAATTCACGAATATTACGGTCAGAATTATTACTTCCATATCCGGGAATATATTCGCGCAGAGGAGTGAAAGCAATTATATAAGTAGTGATTATGATCAGAAGAATAATCAATGCTCCAAGAGCAATAAATACATTTTGCCTTGACAACCTGAACGACAACTTCTCTTCGAAGGTATCATTGTTCATAATTACCAGACGGTATTTGGTTTTTAGTTTTTGGAAAAAACTATTTTTTTTCTTCTTATCCAACGATATTTTTTAATTTAATCTTAATCTATAACTGCAAATATCGGAAATAATTTGCTAATACCTGAAAAAAATGAACGTATCAGCACACTAAATATGAATAAATTTCTTTCGTTTAAAAAAAATAAAATAAATTTGTAAAATCAGAGTTATATCATTTCAACAAAATCGCCTGCTTTTGAAAATTAAGTCTATATATATGCGTTCAGTAATTACACTATTACTTGTTATTGTTTTATTCAATTCCTGTTCAACAAAAAAGAACACCTTTACGCGTAGGTTCTATCATAATATGAATGCGCGTTACAATGGTTATTTTAATGGCAACGAAAGTTATAAAACCGGAGTAATTGAACTCGAAAAACTTCATGTAGATGATTATTCAAAGATTCTCCATATTTACAAATTAGCTACAGTTGAAGACGCTACTTCGCTCAGCTCCTATTTTGACAAAGCTTATATTAAAGCATCTGCTGTAATCACACGTCATTCAATTTTTATTAAGAAAAAAGAACATGTTCGCTGGATTCCCGAAGCTTATATGCTTATTGGCAAATCGTATTTTTATAAGCAGGAATATAAACTTGCCGCAGAAACTTTTGAATATATCATTAAAACCTATGGGGCATTTCCCGCAAAATACAATGCAATGGTTTGGCTTGCCAAGACTTGTAACCAACAGAAGAAATATGATAAGGCAGAATCTCAGCTTGACCTTTTACAAGAAAAAATCGACAAAAATAAAAAACTGATTCCCAAGCAGGCTTTGAAAGATTTTCCGATAGCTTATGCCGATTATCAATTAAAGCAGGAGAATTCTGAATCTGCAATTGAATACCTGATAGCAGCCATTGACAAGAATAGAAAGAAATCAATCAGGGTTCGGCTCAGGTTTATTCTCGCCCAGGTTTATCAGGATATGGGAAAGGTTGCTAAAGCTTCAGCTTTATATGATAAGGTAATTAAAATGAATCCGCCTTACGAAATGGCTTTCAATGCACGTATAAATAAAGCTATGTGTTTTGATGCATCAGCAGGAGACAGCAAAGAAATTAAAAAGCTGCTCAATAAAATGACTAGGGATGCTAAAAATAAAGATTACCTGGATCAGATATATTATGCCCTAGCTGAAATATGCATGAAAGAAAAAGATACCATTTGTGCCATTGATAATTATAAATTATCAGCATTAAAGAGCGTTAAAAACACTAATCAAAAAGCTACATCGTATCTTAAGCTGGCAAAACTTTATTTTTCAATTCCAAAATATGAATTTGCAGAAATGTATTATGACAGCACTATGACTGTATTGCCAAAAGATTACCCTGATTACAGCAACATTTCTAAGCTTGCAGGTGTACTGAAAGAACTTGTGGTAAACATCAAAGTGGTGGAAATGCAGGACAGTTTGCAGAAACTTTCAAAAATAACACCCGAACAAAGGAACAAAATAATTGATGGCATAATTACTGAAGTGATTAAAGAAGAACAAAAAAAACAGGAAGCGGAATATCAGAAACAGATTAATATCTATAATACAAATATTAATGAAAATTCAACAACTACAAGTGCTGCATGGTATTTCTATAACTCTTCCGCTGTAAACTTCGGTAAAACAGATTTTATCAAAAAATGGGGAAACAGGAAGCTTGAAGATTTATGGCGTTTAAGCAATAAAGCTATTGAAAATGATTTTGGCACAAGTGAAAATCCAAACGATACTGCATCTGCTGATTCTACAAAGGCAAAAACCTCAATCAATCTAAAAGATAAAAACTATTATTTAAAAAATATCCCCACAACTGATAAGGACATTCAAAAATCGAACGCATTAATTGCAGAAGCTTTGTACAACATAGGCTTTATATTTCAAAACGACCTTTTAGACATGGAACGGGCAATTGAGAGTTACGAGGATCTTGTAAAAAGATTTCCCGACAATAAAGATTATTTAATAAAAACCTATTATCAGTTTTACGTTTTGTACGATAACATAGGTAACGATGCAAAAAGGGATTTTTATAAAAACCTGATTTGCACAAAATATCCGGAAAGTGATTACTGTAATGTTATTAATAATCCCAATTATAAGAAAATTACCGATGAAAATAAAGATATTGCAGCAAACCTTTATAAAGAAACCTATGATGCTTATAAGGTAAGATCGTGGGATTCGGTAATGGTAAAATCAAACAGAGCTATTGCTTTATTTAGCAGTGACACATCGTTAATTCCAAAATTTATTTATCTGAAAGCGCTGGCTTATGGAAATAATAAAGACAGCGCCAATATTGTTGCAACTTTGAATATTATAATTAAAAAATATCCTCACAGCCCTGTAAAACCTAAAGCACAGGATTTGCTTGACTTCTGGACAGGTGAATCGGAAATTACAGCAGCGGCTTCCAAAGACAACTTTTTTTCGGATTCAAAAAAAGAATACACCTTTAATGAGGATGCTATTCATTTATATGTAATGGTAGTCCAGTTAAGTAAAAATGTAAAAATATCAGACCTGAAAAATTTATTATCTGACTTTAACTCTAAAAATTTTAGTACGTCAAACCTTACAACAAGTAATATATTCCTTGATAATATTAAGCAAATAATTACAATTACCAATTTCCCCAACAAAGAAAAAGCCATGCTCTTTTACAATCTGCTTAAAACAGATAAAAATGTATTTGCAAAGCTGAAACCTTCCGACTATAAGCAATTCGTTATTTCGGTTGATAATTATCCTACCATGTACAAAAACAAAGACATTGACAATTATTATCTTTTCTTTTTAAAAAATTATTTAAAATAATAATATTTAACCAGTTGTGATACTAAAATATAATATATTGACTGTCAGACCGAGTTTATCGAGGTCATATTTCGACAGGGCTTCGATTAGCCTTCGATAAACTCAGGCTGACATTGCTCAGGCTGACATTTCCCGGGCTGACATTGCTCAACATGACACTTGATTATTAATCAACAACAATTTCAATAGCACAAGGCGTAACATTTAATTACATATCAGGAAAAATTTAATGTCTGATTATTTTTTTTATTTTTACAGAGAAATTAATTTTTATAAATTTGTTTCAGAATATCAAATATATATTTAATAATTAAAAAGTAAAAAAATGGCAAAAAGTTTCGAACAGGAATCGCCTTCTATTAACCTGATAGGAGCCGGTACCGTTATCAAAGGAGATATTAAATCGAATGGTGATATACGTATTGACGGCACATTGATAGGTTCAATAAACTCAAAAGGAAAAATAGTTGTTGGAACTACCGGCAATATTGAAGGTGATGTCACTTGCCAGAATGCCGATTTTTCAGGCATCATTAAAGCAAATGTAACAGTTTCCGAATTGTTGTCCATGAAAGCAACTGCCAAACTTACAGGAGATGTTACCGCTAACAAGCTTGCTATAGAGCCAGGCGCCTTGTTTTCCGGATCATGTAGCATGAACAATGCTCCTTTGAAAAACGCTCCTTTAAAAGATATTAAATTGAGCGAAAAAATTGAACTGACAAAACCCTATGTCCCCCAAAAATCCACTCCCTGATTATGCGCGTTACTCAAGCATAGCGCTTCAAATGCTGGTAATAATTGCAGGCGGGATCTTTGGCGGTTACAAATTAGATGAATATTTCAACTTGAAATTTCCTGTGTTTACAGTTATTCTTTCTTTTTTATCCGTTGGTTTTGCGATCTATTATGTTATTAAAGATTTAATAAAAAAATAATCAATGAAAGATTATATAAATAAATTCATTTTTCAATTATTTGTTTTTTCTGTAGCGCTCGGGTTAATTACATACTGCCTTACTTTTTTCCTTTCCAAAAATTATTTCAGCCCGGTATTACCATTTCTTTTTCCGTTTTTCTTTTCCGCAACAGTAATCGTTTATAATTACATTGTAAAAAGCGTTGAAAATAAATTCAGCCGATTTGTAAATCGATTTATGCTGACCACTTTCCTGAAACTGATGGTTTATATGGCAGTATTGCTTACTTATGTTTTCACACACAAAGAAGATGCCGTTACTTTTATCCTTTCTTTTTTTCTTT
>CAINEZ010000246.1 GCA_903847905.1 uncultured Bacteroidota bacterium | reverse complement strand
TCTGAAAGATACTCAGCGTCGCTTTCGGAAACGACAAGCATCAATTCCGCATTCTTCAATATTTTTTGATATAATTTAAGTTTCATCCCAGCAATAAAAAAATATATTTTCTTCCCAAAATTTCTCTCTGACTTAGACAGATTGAAATAATAACGATGTTCTATATTGCTTTCACGATATATTTTCATGCGTTTTTCAAGACATTTATCCCCAAGGTAATAGCATGAATGCATACCTTCGAATAATATCGGGTAATCATCTTTCAATAAATTTTGTATTAGATCTTCCGATTTTCTGCTTGATACAATATATGGTTTTGTGCCAATTGCAGAGAAAAAACCTGTTTTTCTTTTATAACAATATATCTTTTCACAGTATTCATACAGCTCTTTATCAACGGTCCTTCCATATTCGAAACAATGCAGATAAATTTTAATTCCAGCCGAATGCAAAGCTTTCAGCTTGTAGAAAACATCAATTACACCACCGTAATTAGGAGGATAAGGAATATTGAAAGATACAATATGCAAATGTTTGTCAGGCATATTTCCTTAAAATATTAATTAGTTTATTTTCTTCATTTTCCCAACAAAGTTCATTTGCTGCTTTCTGTGTATTGTTTTTGTATTTTATTAATTGTTCACGATTATCAAGCATTTCGTTGATCTTTGATGCAATATGTTCAGGATTATGGTTTTCAATGATTTCACCCACCTTATATTGTTGAATAATTTTTTTCACTTCAACAAGAGATGATGCCAACACAGGCACACCAGCATGAATATAATCAAACAGCTTATTTGGCAGGCTGTAGCGGTAGTTAATATTTGTATCCTTATCAAGGGTAAGTCCGATGTCGGCATTAACGGTGTACTGCAACAGCTTAAACATTGGCTGTTTCAGGATAAAAACGACTTTTTGTTCAAGTTTGTTTTCTTTCACCATTTTTTTTAAAATATCAATCACATCGCCATCGCCGATAATATAAAGAATTGCATTTGTTACGTATTGCATTGCCATAACCGCTTCTTCGGCGCCCCTGTCAATATTTATACCGGAGCCTTGCAAAAGGATCATCTTCTTTCCCGCGTCAATTCGCAGTTCTTCTTTTGATTTAAATTCTTTTAAATTTTGTAATGCAGGGATATTCCTTACTACAGTAAGTTCTTTACCATATTCATCTTTGTATAGTTTTGCAATAGAATCGTTCACTGTTATAATATCCGTAAGCTTCGGGAATATCATGCGTTCAATATACTTCCATATATTTTTCACAAATTTCCTCCCTTCCAGTTCAGGAACGCCTGTAAAGTATTCGTGACTATCGTAAACAAGCTTTTTGTTTCTCAGTTTTTTTACCAGGTAATTCGGGAGTAAAGTATCGAGATCATTGGCAAGCAGAAGATCGCATTTGCGAAACAATAGAAAGAAAAACAACCTGAAATTATATTCTGCATAAAATAAGAAGCCTTTTTCAAAAAACAAGAACATGCGGTGAGTGCGATATTCGCGCTGTTCCAAAGAAAGACTTTTTTTGCGTTTTCTGCCTACCAGCAACACATCAAAGCCTAGTTTTTTCAGAGTGAGGCAACTCCTGTGTACACGGCGGTCGGTACTGAGATCATTGATTACAGATAGAATTGCTGTTCTCAAAATTTATATTGTATTAATATCAATGAAACTCATAGTTGCAAGTGCTTACCATCATCGCACCAATGTTACCTTTCCTATATAATCGTGTTCTAGACCACCTAACTCTTTTATATGAATGTAGTAAACATAAACATCAAGAACCACATCATTTCGTAAACCACTATTATTAATGGTGCCATTCCATTTATCACCAATAGTATTTGTATTATAAATCAAATTTCCCCAACGGTCAAAAATGCTCATTTGGAAATTGTCAGGGTCCCAGTTTATTCCTTGTGGGTAAAAATAATCGTTTTCCCCATTACTATTAGGAGTAAAAGCATTAGGAATATAAAATGTAAATAACTCCTTTACACG
>CAINEZ010000245.1 GCA_903847905.1 uncultured Bacteroidota bacterium | reverse complement strand
CATTTCTTTTATCTTGAGTTTTTTTAAAAAACTCGGTATGAAAGCTGTAATAATTGATGATGAATCTCGTCAAATAAAAGCAAGGAAATCGTTGATTACTTTTTCGCGAAAAACAAAAAAAACGAATATTTCCGATAAAGAAATATTGGATGAAATAAAAGCATACAGAAAATCTAAACATGCCGTCAAATAAAATAAAGCTTGTTATAGATACCAATATCTGGATTAGCTTTCTTATAGGAAAAACAATTGAATCCGGCTTTAATAAATTGCTTGCCGATAAGCGATTTGAAATATTATCTTGTAAAGAACCGCATGAAGAATTGAAAAACGTTTTATCCAGAGATAAATTCAGTAAATATATTACTCATACAGAAGCTGAATATTTCATGCAGCTTTTTTCAGTTGCAACATTACAAATTGAGATTACATCAAATGTAAAAATATCATTAGATAAAGACGATGATTTTCTGCTAGCACTTGCTAAAGACGGAAGAGCACATTTTTTAATTACAGGCGATAAGCCACATCTGCTAAAATTAAATGCATTTGAAAATACCCAAATAATTACATTTGCTGATTTTTATAAAAAATTCTTCCTGTAATTTTATATTTCCCCAAGTCGTTTTAATTCCCAAAAACATTTTGCTGTTGCTTGAATGTCAAAGCTGGCATTGTGAGCTTCATCGAAGTCAGTTCCGAATAATTTTTTGTGAAGCTCAGATAGTTTAGGCCATTTATATTTTCCAAAACGAAAAGGAGGAATCGCGCAATAATCAATTACACTTGGGCTTTTCATTGTGCAAAATTTTTGTTTTGATGTCAAAGGGTTGCGCCCGGTTAAACGGTGAAATTCACAACCAAGAATTTTCTCATCAAAATCCATGTTGTGCGCAACTAATAAAGTCGCTTTTTTTACGAATGATTGAAAATGTTTGAGAACACTACTTAATTCTACTCCTTCACGATTTGCACGTTCAGTTGTGATACCATGTATTCGTGAAACATCCAAAGGAATTTTGTAACCATCAGGTTTGATAATATAATTTTGGTCTTCTACTATAACCCCGTCTGGTTGGCAAAGTATAAAAGCTAATTGTACCATACGCGGCCAATTTCTTGTGTCAGTTACAGGTGCGTTCCAATTATTTGGTAGTCCTGTTGTTTCGGTATCAAAGAATAAATACATGTTTTTTATCTGTGTTCATCATAATCATCAGCGTCATCAGCGTTCTATTCCATTGCTAAAGTAGTTACGATTTATTTTTTATCAGTTTTATTTTCTTCTGCTTTTGGTTTTGGATATTCGCTTTTCTTCTTACCTTTTTTGTAAGTAACCATATAGATCACAGTTCCTTTTTCATTCCAGTATATCCATTTACCTTCTTTATAACCATTGATATTACAGCCTTGTGCCGATTTTTGTCCGTTGGCAAAATATGTAACCCAGTTTCCATTTGGTATTCCATTTAAAAATTGCTGTTCTTTAAATTTCACACCGTAACTATCGAAAAAAATCCATGAGCCTGTTTTCTGATCGTCTTTATAAAAGCCCGTTTCCTGCATTAGTCCTGAATCATACCACTGTGTCCATGCTCCATTCAACAAGCCTTCTTTATAATATGTTTCGCTTTTTGCGTTACCATTTTCATACCAGTATTTGGCTGAGCCGTCTTTAATGTTTGTTAATGGCGTTTCTTTATATTTCATTTCGATGCTGTCGTTTTTATTTATATCATATCCCTTCCATTTATTTTTTTTAGATTTTGGGATATAATTGACCTCGTATTTTTTTTGTCCGTTTTCGTACCAGCCTTTCCAAAGCCCGTCCATCAGCCCTTCAGTAAAATTACCTGTTGTTTTCGGCTTGCCGCCTGCCTGTCCGCCTGCCTGTCCGCCTGCCTGTCCGGTAGGCAGGGTAGGCAGGCTTCTATACCAATTAGTCCATATTCCTGTTTCTTTATTATTAAGAAAAGAACCTTCGCGTTCTTTTGTACCGTTTTCGTACCATGCTGTCCAAACACCTTCTCTTTCTCCTTTAACAAAATTTCCCTGTTTCCATTTTTCTCCTGTTTCATACCAGTATGTCCAAGTGCTGTCTTGCTTTCCGTTTATGAATTTTCCTTTACTACCGATTTTTCCATTATCGTGATAAAACACCCAAATACTATCCTGCATTCCGTTTATGGATTTCCCCTCCATTTCCTTATTCCCGTTTTTACGCCACCATATTGCGTATCCCTGTAATGAATCGTGAAGGTAAGTTCCCTCAAATTCTTTAATACTATCTTCATAAAAAGAAATACTTTTTCCCTCTTTCAGTCCATTTTTATAATTTGTTTCTTCTTTCAGTTTTCCATTTGAATACCAGGTAATCCATTTGCCATCCATTTTGCCATTAAGAATTTTTCCTTCTTTTTCTTTTTGTCCGGTTTCGAACCAACTTGTATTTATACCATTATCATAATGTATTTCACTCCATTTCTTTCCACTTTCATACCAGTAATACCAAAGATCGGTCTTTTCCCCTGCTTTATATAATCCCTCGCACCATTTCTGTCCGTTTTCGTACCAGTAAGTCCATTTGCCAGATTTAAGGCTGTCTATATAAGCGCCTTCACTTTTTTTACTTGCTTGTCCGCCTGCCTGTCCGCCTGCCTGTCCGCCTGCCTGTCCGGTAGGCAGGGTAGGCAGGGTAGGCAGGTTTTTATTGTTCCAGTATTCTGTTTTTACTTGCGAAAACGAGCAGTTCCAAAGCATCAATAGAATCAGAGAGGAAATTATTCTTTTCATATTTTTAAATTATTTTTTTCTTTCAACAATAAATTTTACGAGATTTTCCAACGAGTTTCTTGTATCGCCTTCAGGGAAATCTAAAAGCAAATCTAAAGCTTCCTGCTGATAATCTATCATTTTTTGCATGGTATATGCAATCCCACCGCTTTGATTTACTAATCGGGTTACTTCGGCAACTTTTTCTAAATTGTCACTATGATTTTTAACAATATTAATAACTCTTTTTCTTTCTGCATATTTCATAATACGTAGCATATATATAAGAGGCAGCGTCATTTTTTTCTCTTTAATATCAATGCCATGAGGTTTTCCTGTTGCAGCGTTTTTTTCATAATCAAAAAGATCATCCTTTAACTGAAAAGCTATGCCTGTTGCTTCTCCAAACTTATACATTTTCTTAACCGTTTCTTTGTCGGCTCCGGCAGATAATGCGCCGCAAGCACAGCAGGAAGCAATAAGTGTTGCTGTTTTTTTGCGGATTATGTCAAAGTAAATATTTTCTTCAATGTCAAGATTCCTGGCTTTTTCGATCTGCAATAATTCTCCTTCGCTCATTTCCCTGACAGAGTTAGAAACTATTTTCAAAAGCTCAAAATCTTCATTGTCAACAGCAACAAGCAAACCCCTTGATAAAAGAAAATCACCTACCAGAACAGCTATTTTATTTTTCCATAAAGCATTGATTGAAAAAAAACCTCTACGTTCGCTTGAATCATCTACCACATCATCATGTACTAAAGTAGCTGTATGCAATAACTCTATCAAAGTTGCCGCCCTGTATGTAGAATCATTTATCCCGCCGCATAATTCGGCTGAAAAGAAAACAAACATAGGCCGAATTTGTTTGCCTTTTCTTTTTACAATATATCGTGTAATGATGTCTAACAATGGCACAGAACTTTTCATTGAATTTCTGAACCTCTTGTCGAATTCATTAAGGTGATTGTCAATAGGAGTTTTAATAATATCTATGTCTGACTTCATAATACTTTTAATCTTTCCAAAATTAAATAAATATTGCAAAGCAGACAGTTATGATAAAAAATAAATCATAAGAATTTTAACTAACATTTGGTATATGTAAATACAAGTAATTATTTAAGCGAAGGAATAGAACTCTGGTCAGTGTTAATAATCCAGCACATGTAGGATTAGCGTTATAGTTGTTTTATTTATTTTTTCGTGAACTGCCTGATTATAAATCAAAATATTTTTTTATAAATATGACAATATGGCGTAGCACCGTTTTTCTCGTAATATTCCTGATGATAATCTTCTGCTTTCCAGAATTTTTTTGCCGGAAGCATGCTTGTTGCTACTTTATATCCCTTATTTGTCAGAATTTTAATGATCTTTTCAGCAGTATCTTTTTGTTTAACTGTTCTGTAAAAAATTGCCGACAAATATTGTTGCCCGATGTCAGGACCTTGTCCATTGGTTTGAGTAAAATCATGCGTTTCAAAAAAATATTTACAAAGCTTTTCATAACTAATTTTTGAAGTGTCAAACACTACCTGTAATGCTTCCATGTGACCAGTGGTACCGGTGCATACTTCTTTGTAAGTAGGATTTTCGGTGTGTCCTCCCGTGTAGCCTACAGTAGTGGAAATTACGCCATCCAACTTATCGAAATAGTATTGCACTCCCCAGAAACAACCAGCAGAAAAAACAGCAGTATCAGGGTTTGTATCTGATTTTCCAGGAATAAACAGTAGAGAAATTGAATTCACACAATGCCGTGTGTTTTTTTCGGTAAATCTTTCGCCATAAAAAACATGTCCCAGGTGAGCAGAACAATTTGCGCAAGTTATCTCAGTTCTTTGTCCGTCAGCATCCGGTTTTTTTATAACGGCGCCTTTAATTTCATCATCAAAACTGGGCCATCCGCATTCTGAATCAAATTTGCTATCAGATAGATACAGCGGGGCATTACACTGTTTGCACAAATATATTCCCTTTCCTTTAAAATTATAATATTCACCTGTAAAAGGCTTTTCTGTTCCTTTACCTATAATTACTTTTTCTTCTTCGGATGTTAATTTATTATATTTCATAGGGCTTTGCGATTTATCAATTTGGGTACAAGATAAATAAAATAATAATCCACCTATAATCAATGAAATGACTTTCATAATCATTAAATTTTTTTCTAAACAAATTATGCAACAATCATACCTTCAGGTATAAGCTGTCATATAAAAATTGCAAAATTTATGAAAATGTTTTTAATTTATGTTGCCTTATATTTATTTACAAAGTTTACGAATAATACAGACTTAGGAGAAAGGATTTGTATTAATTTTGCAGTTAGTATTAAATTTAAGAGTTACTGATATGACCTTTTTATTTGACAGTATAGTTTTTGGACCCATTCATAGTCGCAGACTTGGTGTATCGCTTGGAATAAATCTTTTGCCCGAAGGCTGTAAATATTGTTCATTCAATTGTATTTATTGTGAATGTGGATGGACAAAGATTTCCAATATTGACAAAATCATTTTTCCTCCGTCCATGCTTATAAGGCAGTTACTTGAAAAGAAATTGCGCGAAATGCAAAAAAATAATGAGTTACCTGACGCTATTTCTTTTGCAGGTAATGGCGAACCTACATTGCATCCTGATTTTGCAGAGATAATAGATTTCACCATTTTGCTTAGAAATAAATATTCTCCGAAAAGTAAAATCGCTGTATTATCAAATGCTACCATGCTTCATTTGCCAGAAGTGGTGAACGCCCTGAAAAAAGTTGATATGAATATACTAAAGCTGGATGCCGGAACCGAAGAAACATTAAGAAAAATTAATCACCCGATTGTTGACATTACCCTAAAAGAAATTGTAAGTAACCTTAAGCAGTTTACATCAAACCTGATTATCCAGACATTATTTGTGCGTGGTGTTTGCAATGGAAAAAATATTGATAATACAACTAATGTAGAAGTTAAAGAGTGGCTGAAATGCTTACAGGATTTGAAGCCGGAACGGGTAATGATTTATCCTATTGCAAGAGCCGCCCCTGTGCAAGGGCTTGAAAAAGTGAGTTTAATCGAACTGGAAGCAATAGCAGAAAAAGTTAGAAAAATTGGATTAAAAGCGGAAGTGTATTATTAATGAAATTGATAGAAATTAAAAAGATATTAATTGATATTGGGATATTCGTTGATATTGATAGAAATTTATAGAATTTTGAATTTATAAATTAACTAATAATTTTTACTACTGTACACTTTTATTAAAATCCAGTAAACACGGGCATTTTGGAACGTGTTTAATTTGATAAATCAAGTACCTTATAAACTTGCTTAATCCAT
>CAINEZ010000244.1 GCA_903847905.1 uncultured Bacteroidota bacterium | reverse complement strand
TTGCTTTTTGTTTTTATATTTCAACAAATAAAGGCGAAATATGGTTTTGGGTAAGTTCTACAGGAGAATACCTCGTCAGTCTGGCCTTTTTCTTATTAGGACTTTCTTTAATATTTACAAAAAGAAAAAATATTTTTTTATGCATCCTTATTGCTTTAGCTTTCACATACTGTGGCGGAGGATGTGAAGCATTTGCCTTATTTTTTATAATACTACTGTTATTATCATTACTTACATTCTACATTTATTTCAAAACCCAAGCATTATTAAAAAATGTTTTGACTAAATTCTTTGTTGCACTTTTCTTTGTAAGTATCTCATTTATTATTTCGGTATCGGCGCCAGGAAATAAAACACGCCAAATTTTTCTACCCGATCCTTCTATTTTATTTGCAATTAAATTTTCAATTATTACATGTTATAAAATATTTTTATCATTTATATCAACCAAACTACCTTATATAATTCTATTCAGTATTCCATGGATTTATCTTGGTAATATTTCAAATCCTGTTTTTAAAAACGGTAAAAAAATTCAGCAATTAATAAAACCATTTTTTATTTCCTTTGCAATTTTGATCTTCCTTCTTTTCATCGTTCTGTTTCCGGCAACTTATATTCTATCGGACGAAGTTCCCGACAGGTATCAATCCATTATCATTGTAATGACATCAATATTCTGTTGCTGCTGGGCTTTTATAATCGGAAATGTTTTTATCAATAAAAAAAGTTCCTTGGCATTAATTTATATTTCTGTTTCAGCAATCATTCTTTTAAATATTTTTACCATATCAGATCAATTTAAAATAGTTTCAAAATATTCTTGCGCATTAAACGAAAGGATCAGTTATTTAAAAAAACTGGAAAATCAAGGAAATAAAAGTACAGTTACACTTGAGCCTCTGCCATCTTCCGGTTTTTTATTTTCTGCTGAAATATCAGAAGACACGAATTATTTCGGTAATGAACATTTTCAAAAGGGATTATTTCTTGATTTTAAAGTAAAAGTTGATAATAAAATTAATGAAGAAAATAAATGACCTCAATTTAAAAGAAATTAATACTTTAGACATTCTATTAATTATATGTCGTTTACCGTTTATAAATCATCAGCAGGATCAGGGAAAACTTTTACGCTTGTAAAAGAATATATCAAGCTTGCTATTCAGAAACCAGGACAGTTCCGGCATATTCTTGCAATAACATTTACCAATAAGGCAGCGAACGAAATGAAAGAAAGGGTGATAAGGTATCTTACCGAATTATCATCCGACCCGCTTGATAAAACGACTGACGCATATAAATTCCTTTTACCGGAACTTCTTAAAGACGCTTCATTTACCGAAGAAGAAATTTCTGTAAAAGCCAGCCAGGTGCTGAATTCCATACTTCACAATTATTCTGATTTTGCAATTGGCACTATTGACAGCTTTGTACACCGTATTATCCGCACATTTGCCCACGACCTTAAAATACCCATGAATTTTGAGGTTGAAATGGACACTGATAAACTACTCGCCGAAGCCATAGACCTATTACTTAACAAAGCCGGCTCTGATGAGCTTCTTACAAAAATCTTAGTTGAATTCACAGAAGCGAAAACAGATGATGAAAAAAGCTGGCATATTGAAAGTGACCTAAAGATATTTGCTTCTCAGCTTTTCAAAGAAGACAACATCCTTTATATTGAAAAAATAAGAAACTTAAGCATTCAGGATTTTCTTGATATCCGCAAAAAACTTGCAGCCAACATTTCTAAATTTGAAAATTCAATTATAAAAATTGCTGATGAAGCTTGCAAGTTGATAATTGAAAACAATATTCCGTTTGAAGCTTTTTACCAGGGGAACAAGGGAATTGGGAAATATTATCAAAATCTTGCAAATGGATGTATTGACAAGATAGCGCCTAATTCGTATGTTTCTGATACCGTTGAACAGGACAAATGGTACGCAGGTAAAGCAACAACAGAGGATAGAAAAAAAATAGACACAATTAAGGGTCAATTAGGCGATGCGTATCTTGAAATCGCAAAACTGAAAGATAAAAACTATAAAAATTACATATTATATACGCTGATTCATGCCAATATATACCCAGTTGCGGTTCTTAGCGAGATAGAAAAAATAATTGAAGAAATGAAGATGGAAAATAACATCCTTCCCATCTCAGAATTTAATAAAAGAATATCGGGAATTGTGATCTCACAACCTGTGCCATTCATCTATGAACGCTTAGGAGAAAAATATTACAACTACCTTATTGATGAATTTCAGGATACATCGAGCCTGCAATGGATAAACATACTTCCGTTGATAGAAAATTCTTTATCAATTGGGAAGTTCAATATGATAGTAGGCGATGGGAAACAAGCTATTTATCGTTGGAGAGGCGGGGATGTGGAACAGTTTGCAATATTGCCTGAACTTTCGGAAGTTATTTCGGATGAATTTTCGAAAGAAAGAGCTGAGGCGTTAAAACGTAATTATCTTGAAAAAAATCTGTCGTCAAATTTTAGATCTAAAGCGGAGATCATTGATTTTAATAATAAATTTTTCAGTCATATTGCAAAAATAAGTTCTGATTATATAAAAAAGATATATACTGATTGCGAACAATCTTATGATAAAGAAAATACTGGAGGTTACGTCCAGATTGATTTTTTAAACAATACTGATTCAGAGGATGAAACTTATGATGAGATAACTTTTAAAAAAATCACTCAAATTATTAACGAACTTATTGAACAAAATTTTTTATACAGCGATATTGCAATTCTTTGCAGGTCGAACGATGATGCTTCGGATATTGCACGATATCTTATTTCTATTGGTATTAGAGTAGTTTCCGAGGAATCGCTGCTCATAACATGTTCGCGCGAAGTAAATTTTCTGCTGGCTTTTGCAAATTTTATTTCCAATAATGATAATGATATTGCCAAATACCGTATCCTTCATTACCTGATATCGCACAGGCTTGTATTCGACAACGATATTTATACAGCCTGCAAAATATTGAGAAGAAATAATTCTGGTAAGGATAATTCTATTGACACTGAACTTTTCTGTGAATATTTACAAAAAAATAATTTTAAACTTGACATTAACCTGCTTTCTTCTCTGCCTATATTTGAACTTTTTGAAATTTTAATTTCTTGCTTCAAATTCAATAAAACTACCGATTCATATATCCGGTTTTTTATGGATGCTGTTTATGAATTTTTGTCAGGCAAAAAAACCAACATCTCTGAATTTCTTGATTGGTGGGAAGAGCAGAAAAGTAAAAGATCCATTATTGCGCCCGAAGGAATGGACTCGGTAAAAATAATGACAATTCATAAATCGAAGGGGCTTGAGTTTCCTGTGGTCATTTATCCTCATGCCACTGCACGATTCAGAAACACAAATGACAATTTGTGGATAAATACTGATATTGTAGAAATTCCGGAATTAAAATCTTCACTGATCAGAAATGATAAAATAATAGAACAAACCGATTATTCTGAACTCTACCGTTCTGAAAAAGACAAGTCCCTGCTCGACCTATTGAATGTTCTTTATGTAGTAATGACAAGGGCTTCAGAACGACTTTATATTCTGTCAAAGCCTCCCTCTGAGAAATTTTCAGAGCCAAAAGCTATCCCTGATTTTCTGGCATCATATTTACATACAACAAACCAATGGGACGAAAACAAAACCATTTATAATTTTGGAAATAATATTCCCCGAATAAAAAAAGAAGACAAAAAAGAGGGTTCTTCAAAATTAAAACTTAATCCTTTTCCGTTAAAATCAGGGAAACAATTAATTCATCTTAGAAAAAAATCGACTGATGCATGGGATACTGAAGATCCGCTAAGAAACAGCCAATGGGGAAACCTTGTTCATCATACTCTTTCGCTTATCCATGATACTGAAAATATTGAAAGCACCGTGGCAATGCTTGTTCAAAACGGTATAATAGTTAAAGAACGTGAAAAAGAATTGGAAGAAAAAATTAAATCTATCATTGCCGATCCTGCACTCAGCAATTACTTTAAACCTGATTGTGAAGTTAAAACCGAAACCGAAATACTTTTAAAAGACGGTTCAACCATGCGCCCTGACAGGGTTGTGATAGAAGGCCGTAAGGCAATTGTTATAGATTACAAAACAGGCCGCATGAATGACTCACATAAAAAACAAATTCAATCTTACGCTGAAACACTTGCAGAAATGGGATATACAGAGATTGAAAAAATCCTTGTTTATTTCGATTTAAATAAAATAGTTTTAGTAAAATAAGCCTGAAAGCTTGTCATCAATTGCAATTTGCCTACTACTGATGAAAATGCTAACTGTCTGTTTTTTTATCAAATGGCGATAAATTAAAATTTTTAGGATATTTTGCAGACTTGGTTCTATAAAAATCAGTTATGAATTTAAAATCTTTTTCAAAATTGCCAGTAGGGTATAATACAGGACCTATTCCGCCTTCTTTTTTTGCATAATCTACATAAGTCAGGACAATTGGCACTTTTGCTTCGGTGGCAATATAATAAAATCCTTTTTTCCAATGCTCTGTATATTTTCGTGTGCCTTCAGGAGTAACCAGAAGCAGTAGATTTTCATTTCCTTCAAACATTTTACTTACAATCTGAATAGTGTTATTATTTTTACTGCGGTCAACCGGTATTGCTCCCCATGATTTAATAATTGGACCAATAGGAAATTTAAACATTTCTTTTTTTATAAGAAAACTAACTTTTTTAATTCCTATGCTATAAAATCCGGCGCGTCCAATAATAAAGTCCCATCCTGAAGTATGAGGAGCTGCAATAAGAACTGCCTTTTTTTCATTCTCCGGTAAAACTCCTTTGATAGTCCATCCAATGAGTTTTAAAAATAAACGGGATATTAATTTTTGCATAAAAAATATAATAATACTATGGCAAATATATAGATTCCGAAATTAATGTTTGTTTTTGCCTTTATTAAACTTAATTGTATTCTACATTTCTTAAATTTGCAGATTATAAAAAGCTTTTTCTCTTTGAAAAAAATTACTCAAAATATATTTCTTCTGATTTTTACAGGAATTATTTTCCTCTCATGTAACCCTACCAGAACATTGACTGAAGGTGAATTTTTAGTTAATAATAACTCCATAGAGATTGATAATAATAAAGTGAGTAAGGAAGATGTTAGCAGTTATATAAAACAAAAGCCAAACAGAAGGATTCTCATCTTTTTCCGTTTTCATTTAGGTGTGTATAATATTTCTCACAGCAAAAAGGAGCATAAATTATTAAAATGGCTAGGCGTTTATAAAATGGGAGATATTATAGGAGAACCCCCTGTTATACTTGATACCTTACTCACAAATAAATCTGTTAAACAGATTAAATTATATCTTAATTCGAAAGGATACTTTAATTCCATAGTTAATAAAGAGATCCATTACAAAAAGAAAAAAGCAAATTTAAAATACATTGCTCATACTTCCCGTCCATATATTATTAAAGAGTTGAAATATTCTATAAAGGATGATCTTGTCAGAAGTTGTGTTTATGGCGATACTTCAAACTCACTGATTATTATAGGAAATAATTATGATACGGATGTTTTACAAAGCGAACGGGAAAGAATTACAACCAATCTTAAAAACGACGGCTTTTATTATTTTACTAAGGAATTTATTACTTATAATATTGACAGCGCTTTTGGGAACCATCAATTGGAAATTACTTTGGAGGTAAGGAACCCGCTTATTAAATCCAATGAATATTCTGACTCATTGATATCTGTATCCCATAAGCGTTACAGAATTAATGATATAAATATTTATCCTGATTACAGTTCGCTTGAACTTGACTCTGCCAGATATAAAAAATATTCTTTTTTTGCAGCTCAACGGAAGAAATCATCATTACCAACGGTTTATAATTTTCTTTTCAAGGATACGCTTAAAATCAAACCTAAAACTATTACGCAATCAATATTATTTAAACGTGGTGATTATTACAAGATGAAGGATGCAGAGCAGACAAATAACAGATTGATCGATTTGAAGATGTTTAAATTTGTAAATATCGAATTTTTAGAATCAAAACATGATACTTCAAATAAGCAGAATTTATTAGATTGCAAAATTCAAATGACCAGAACGCCGGTTCAGTCGGTCTCTGTAGAAACAGAAGCAACTAATTCGGCAGGTAATCTGGGTGTAGGCGGCAACTTGATATATCAGAATAAGAATGTATTCAGAGGCGCTGAAATTTTTAAATTCAACATCACAGGGGCAATGGAAATTCAGAAAATACTTGGCGAAAAAAACAATGAAACCGGCTTGCAGCAATATCTTCCGTTTAATACTATTGAAACCGGCGCTGAAGCAGGTATTGATATTCCTAAGTTCCTTATCCCTGTGAAGCAGGAACGCTTTTCAAAATATTTTAATCCTAAAACTACCATTACCGCAGGATTAAATTATCAAAAAAGACCTGATTATACCAGGTATATCATTAATGTTTCTTATGGATACAACTGGAAAGAATCACAATATCAAAGGCTGATGTTTTACCCTGCAGATATTAATTCTGTGAAAATATATCCCTCGGATCAGTTCAAAAATACTATCAGTTTAATTAATGACCCGAAAATAATAAACAGTTATAATGACCATATGACTTTTGCCGGAAAATTTAATTATATTTTTAGTAACCAGCAATTGAATATGAACAAAGATTTCTCCTATTTTCGTGGAAACTTTGAATCTTCAGGCCTAATTTTACGTGGAATAAATAAAGCCCTTAATAATTATAAGTTTGCTGATGGCAGTTATACAGTTTTTTATATTAAATATGCACAATACATAAAAGCTGATGCTGATTACAGGCATTATTTTATTTTTAATGAATTTAATAAACTCGTTTTTAGAGCCATTTGTGGCTATGGACAGGCTTATGGAAACTCTACCGTATTGCCTTTTGAAAAAAGTTTCTTTGCAGGCGGAGCTAATAGTATAAGAGCCTGGAGTATCTATAGCTTGGGACCTGGTTCTTTTTCAAGCACAAATACACTTAATAGAACAGGCGATATTGATATTGAAGGAAACATGGAATATCGTTTCCCGATATATAGCTATTTAAAAGGCGCCTTATTTATGGATGCAGGAAATATATGGCTAAATAAAAAGAACGATAAAATGACAGGAGGTGAATTTCAATTTGACAGATTTTATAAAGAGTTCGCAGTAGCTTTTGGATTCGGAGCCAGGTTTGATTTTAGTTATTTTATTCTACGTCTTGATGCAGCTGTGCCTGCCAGAGATCCTTCTAATCCTGATAATCGTTGGGTTTTAGATCATGATAAATTCAGCGATATTCACTTAAATCTTGGTATCGGTTATCCTTTCTGATGTGCGTAATTATGGATAAAGCACAACTTCAAAAATTATTAATCGAAAATTTCCCTTACGAACCTACTTCGGACCAGTCTGAACTGATTGCGATTATTTCTGAATTCTTACTTGACAGGGAAGAACGAAACCTGCTGGTGATAAAAGGATATGCAGGAACAGGTAAAACAACTATTGTGAAAGCAATTGTTAATGTATTGGACAAATATAATCACGACAGCGTTTTGCTTGCGCCAACCGGACGTTCTGCAAAAGTTCTCTCAAATTACAGCGGGAAACCGGCTTTTACTATTCACAGGAAAATTTATAAACTTCATGGCGGAACCGATGGATTGCTGCATTTGGCGATCCTTCCAAATCTTCATAAAAACTCATTGTTTATTATTGATGAAGCTTCGATGATTGCTGACAGCAATATAGGTCAGGATGGAAATTTGTTTTCAGGCAGGAGTCTTCTGAACGACCTGATGCAATATGTTTTCAATGGGAACAATTGTCGCCTGATAATGATTGGCGACACAGCCCAATTACCACCTGTTGGTATGGATATCAGCCCTGCGCTTGATCTTAGGTTTTTGAAAATATCGTTTGGGGTTAAAATAAGGTCATACGAAATGACTGAAGTTGTACGACAGGAAGCTGGTTCAGGAATATTGCATAATGCGACTTCTCTCAGAAAAATGATCTCTGAAAGTAAAAATGATTACACTTTCAGGTTCAGGCTTGAAGGGTTCAATGATGTAATAAAAGTGAATGGCGATGAACTGGAAGATTCCTTGAACCAAGCATATTCTGATTATG
Organism: uncultured Bacteroidota bacterium; assembly: GCA_903847905.1. Classification (GTDB taxonomy): domain Bacteria; phylum Bacteroidota; class Bacteroidia; order Bacteroidales; family CG2-30-32-10; genus CAINEZ01. The sequence continues at coordinate 3,182 of CAINEZ010000244.1, read as the reverse complement.
GCACCGAAGAAACAATTGTTGTTTGCCGTTCTAATAAACGTGCCAACCTTTATAATCAGCAAATTCGTTCACACATACTGGGACGCGATAATCAACTTACTGGCGGCGATATGCTGATGGCTGTAAAGAATAATTATTTCTGGCTAAATGAAAATTCAAAGGCTGGATTTATTGCTAACGGCGAAATGATGGAAGTTAAGCGGGTTAAAACCATCAGTGAATTATATGATTTCCATTTTGCAGAAGCTTCTTTAATTTTAAAAGATTCTCTTGAAGAATTTGGTTTTGATGCGCTTCTTCTTTTAGATACTATCGAATCGGAATCCCCTGCATTAACTGCTATACAGAATAAAAAACTATTTGATAGTATTTCGGAAGACTATCAGGATATTCCTGAAAAAAGAAAAAGAATTATTAAGATAAAGGAAGACAAGTATTATAATTCTCTTCAGGTAAAATTCGCATGGGCGCTAACATGTCATAAATCGCAGGGCGGGCAATGGAAAGCTGTATTTATTGAGCAGGGTTATCTGAAAGATAATATAGTAAATATAGAATTTTTACGATGGCTTTATACAGCTATTACAAGAGCTACAGAAAAAGTGTATCTGGTAAACTTTAGCGACAGGTTTTTTTCGTAAAAAAAAATACATTTTCTTACTTTTTTATCAGAAATATTATCTTATATTTGATTTACAATAAATTGATAAAAAATGACAACAAAATGTACACATTATTACTACTTCCTCCGCAAGCCTGTCATCTTGAGCCTGCCGAAAGGCGCATGTCTCCACACACACACACACACACACACACACACACTTTTACGCTAAACAACCAACTAAGCCGTTTAATAAATTATTATTGTGCGCACTACTAATAATTAACTGCTTTAATAATTACGGGCAAATTTACATTTCAGGGAATATTAATAACTCTTCCTCTGCTATTTTTACATCAGGCACATCTACCACTATTAGCTTTTGTGGCGCAACTTCTCAAGAAATTAACAATAGCGCTACGTTAACTTTTTACGATGCTATTATATACAATAGCGCAGGTGTTACCCTATTATCTGGGAATATAAATATAGATGGTTCCTTAACTCTTACCAACGGAATATTTACAACCATTGGAAGCAGTACAATTGATTTAGGTTCATTGGGAAGTATCGCAGAAACAGCTATCAATCCTTCGTCTTATGTTATAGGAAATGTAAAAGCCACTCGTGATATAGGAACCACAATAGGAAACCAAACATTTGGAGGTATTGGGCTTGAAATCAACGAAACTACCGCTTCCTCAAATTCCACCATTGTAACAAGAACAACAGGTACCTCTTGCACTAATGGCACAAATTTAGGCATAAAGCGATATTATGATATTTCGCCCACTCCCAATTCGGGACTTAATGCAACTATAAAATTTTATTATTTTAATCACGAACTAGATGTTATTAACGCCGGCTCTTCTATTGTCGAAAATAACATGATATTCTATAAGTCAATTGATGGCGGTAGTAAGTGGTTTGGTCAATTGCCAACAAATAAAGTTATAGCAGATAACTGGTACGAAAAAACGGGAATATCATCATTTTCGCGTTGGACGCTGGCTGATATGGGTAAACCCTTACCTATAGAATTACTCTCTTTTTCATCTTTCTGCGAAAATAATAACATCGGGCTAAAATGGGCTACCGCTTCCGAAACCAATAACGATTATTTTACCGTTGAACGATCATCTGATGCTTTGAACTTTATACCCATAGGAACGATAGATGGAAATGGCAACAACAACACCTTATTAAATTATCAATTTTCTGAACAACAGAATGAAATAAATTGCAATCCTGAAACTCTCTTTTATTACCGCCTTAAACAAACCGATTATGACGGCAAATACTCTTATTCTGATATTATTTCTGCCCAATGCTGCAAAAATTTTATGATGCCGACTTTAAGCCCTAACCCTAGCGATGGCAACATTACCGGATATGTATATAATGACGTCCGCGAGATAAACGTAACAATAATAAATTCGCTCGGGCAAAAAGTTTTATCCGAAAAATATTTATTGAACAATACAAATACATTTTTAATAAACGCTAAAGGTATTGAAAATGGCATATATATTATTAATCTAAATCTTGATTCGAAGGTTTATACGTACAGACAAATTATTTTGAAAAACAAATAATAAATATTTTTCGTGAAAATTCGTGAAATTAGTGGACAACAAACAACAATCAACAATCAATCTTGTGAAACTTGACATATATAAATACAAAAAAACATTCAATGAAAAAACATCATACTCTCAAATCCTTTACCATTATAAGCCTTAATAACTTTGCAATAGTTATTCTATTATATTTACTATCTCCTATTTCAGCATACACGCAAGGTAATGAAGCTTCGGCAATTTTTGAGTTAAAGTCAACAACTCAGGGAATTTTAATACCACGCATGAATGCAACCCAGCGTGATGCTATACCAACGCCGGCTAACGGGCTTTTAATATATAATAATATTGATAACAAATTCAATTATTACAAGGGAACATACGGCGCTACAGGAAGCTGGTATGAAATAAAATCGTCCTTAATTGACGGCGCTACAGGATGTACCGGATGTACAGGTTTCGGAGGCGGAGTAGCGCTTCGCGCCGTAACTGGAGCAACAGCCGACCCTTCGGCTATGCTTGATATTAATAATGATAGCAGAGGAGTATTGTTTCCACGAATGGCAACAGTAACAGGAGTAACAGGCGTTACGGGCTTAATTATTTATAATAATACTAATAATGCCTTTAATTATTACGATGGAAGCGCTTGGATAGCTCCTTGCGCTACCGCAATAACAGGAGCTACAGGAGCTACAAGTTCCCAAACCCCAATAGGTACAGCAATAAATGCCGGTAGCTCAGATCCTGACCAATCGTCAATTTTTGACGTATCCTCAACCGACAAAGGCATATTAATACCAAGGCTTACAAATGATGAACGTAACGCTTTAAAACCCGTACAAGGACTTACAATATACAATACCGATAATAAAGCTATAGAATATTAGGCATTGCTAACTAAATATATATTTTGTATATTTGCAGAAAAAAATTATGAACTGTCCCAAATGCGGTAGTGACCAAAAAGTAAAATCAGGCATTGTAAAATCAAGACAACG
>CAINEZ010000243.1 GCA_903847905.1 uncultured Bacteroidota bacterium | reverse complement strand
TTGATATTTACTTCTGGCTATGTAAAATCTCAGCCCGGATGCCCTAACATTAATGCAGGACCTGACCAGACGATTAACTGTACAACAACAAGTACAAATCTTACTGCAACTGTTTTGGCAACGGGGGCAACAACAAGCTATTTGGTTTCACAAATTCCATACACTCCTCCGTATCCATACAATACAGGCACTCCAATTCTTGTAAATATCGACGATACATGGAGCAACGTGATCACTATTCCATTTACATTTTGTTTTTACGGAAATAACTACACACAGCTTGTTGCCGGCTCAAATGGACTGATAACTTTTGATCTTTCAACAGCAGGCGGATATTGTTCATGGGCTTTCACATCTCTTTGCCCATCTACTATACTTCAAAATAATGCTGTTTTTGGACCATATCATGATATTGATCCATCGGTTTCAGGTAATATGTATTATGCAATACTTGGAGCCTATCCTTGCCGAACTTTTGTAGTTAGTTGGAATCAAGTTGCTATGTATGATTGTTATGAAATGCTTGCCACTCACCAGATTGTGCTGTATGAAAGTACTAATGTTATTGAAGTATATATACAAAATAAACCTCTTTGTTCAACATGGAACGACGGAAATGCAGTAGTTGGTATTCAAAACATAGATGGCACAATAGGTATTACAGCACCCGGAAGAAATACAAGCCAGTGGTTAGCCTCCAATGAGGCATGGAGATTCACACCAAATGGAACTCCGAATTATGCCATCACATGGTTGCAAGGAACGACTCAAATCGGTACAACTCCAACAATTACTGTGAGTCCAACCTCTACAACTACATATACTGCACAGGTTGTTTATAATTGCTGTTCTGGAAACCAGGTTACCGTAACAGATGATGTGGTTGTAAATGTAAGTAACAGCATCGGACTTACTATTAATCCTGCAAACCCAGTTATTTGCGGAGGAGGCTCTTCCACTCTCACTGCATCAAGCACTAATCCGGCCGCTACTTTTCATTGGAATACCGGCTCTACTACTGCTGCTATTACTGTAAGCCCAACCTCTACGACTACATATACAGTTACTGCATCAACGCCAGGATGTTCGTCTCAGGCTTCTGTGGATGTAACGGTTTCTTCAAACCCTGTAATACCTGTTAACAGCTCTTCTATCTGTAATGGGCAATCTGCTACACTTACTGCAAGCGGAGCAACTTCTTATATATGGAGTACTGGCGGCACAGATTCTTCCATTATTGTTTCTCCTGCTAATACTACTACATATACTGTTACGGGAACAATTTCCGGATGCACCGGAACAGGTACAGGTATTGTTACTGTGAATACTTTACCAAATGCGCAAATTTCTCCTGCTGATGCAAGTTGCGGTAATAATAATGGAAGTGCCACTGCAACAGGAGGAGCCACATATCTTTGGAGTAACGGGTTGACATCAGCCACTATTACAGGACTTGCCCCCGGAAATTATTCAGTTACCGTTACCAGTGCGGCGGGTTGTTCTTCTTCAACTTCAGTTATTATTAATAATAGTCCTCTTCCCACTGCAACAGCCTCATCAACTAATGAAACATGCGGTCTGTCAAATGGAACTGCAACTGCTTCTGTTGTTGGCACATGCTCTCCAAGTTTTTCTTATCAATGGAGTGCAATACCAGTACAAACTTCGCAAACAGCTACAAATTTACCTGCAGGAACATATACTGTTACTGTTACATGTAACGGTTGCACAACAACTGCATCAACAATGATCACTAATATTGCCGGACCATCAGTATCTATATCAAGCATAACAGGCGCAACTTGTAGTAATGCAAACGGCTCTGCAAATGCATTGGTTAATAGCGGAACACCTCCATATAATTACACATGGAGCTGCTCTCCTCCGCAGCACACTCAAAACATGGTAAATGTTATTGCAGGCAATTATATTGTTACCGCTACAGATTTGAATGGATGTACGGCAACTACTTCAGCGTTGATATCAGGAACACAAAGTCCTACGGCAACAACATCTGCAATAAGCGAAGAAATATGCGGGCAGGCTAACGGGGCAGCTGATGTAACAGCTTTAGGAGGACTTGGTACTTATACATATATATGGAATAATGGGGACACAACGTCAACTGTTACAGGGCTTACAGCCGGAAGTTATTCGGTAACCGTTAGTGATGGAAGTTGTACTACTTCTGCCACCGTTAATGTACTTGGGATTCCGGGGCCTGATGCCGACTTTTCTGCACACCCTAATGTTCTTACAATTATGGACGGGCCTGTTTCATTTGCTGATAATTCTTCCGGAACTATAATTAACTGGCAATGGAATTTTGGTGATAGTACTCAAAATGGTAGCGGTGAAGAAATAAATCATGATTATGAAAATATCGGCACTTACTTGGTAACACTTATTGTTACTGATAATAATGGATGTACTGACACAGTTACCGATACCATTAAAGTAAAAGATATATTTACTTTTTATATACCTAATGCCTTTACACCTGATGGTGATGATATAAATGATATCTTTTTGCCAAAAGGAATTAATATTGATCTCGAAAATTATGAAATGACAATTTATAATCGTTGGGGAAACCTTATTTTCAGAACAACTAATTTGGAAGAAGGATGGAATGGAACTTATATGAATAAAGGCAATGTATTGAATGATATTGTCGTGGATACATATATTTACCTGATAAAAGTAAAAGAGTTGGAGGGTCCCAAACATGAATATATCGGAAAAATCACTTTGGTGAGATAAAAAAATCTCAATATAAATAAGCACTTAAAATGAAAAAAACACTCATTTTATTATTTTGTTTAGTGTTAATTTTTAATAAAAATTTCGCCCAGGTTTCATGTGTAAATGCAGATTTTTCATTAGGCAATTTTAACTACTGGACGGGCTCAACAGGTGATAATGATTTGGGAAATTACGTTAATATAACTCCAGGTATTGTTCAGGGAACTACAAATTCAGGTCCTCTTGATGTTGGTCAACAAACTATTATAAATGCAGCTGGAACGGATCCTAATACAGGGGGCGCTCTTAGTGTGTTACCCCCGGGTGGAACTTCTTGTTGCAGATTAGGAAATGCTAATGTGGGTGATCAAGCTGAAAGATTAGAATATTCGATGATGGTTAATTCATCTAACAGTATATTTATGTACCAGTATGCTGTTGTTCTTGAAAATCCCGGACATATTTATAGTCATCAACCGAAATTTAGTATTTATGTTTTGAATTCGGCAGGTAATTTGATTGACACTGTTTGCGGGAAATATGAAGTAGTATCCTCTGGAGAGATTCCCGGATTTAATACTTATGGACTTTCTCCACATATTGTAAAGTGGAAAGATTGGACAACTGTTAGTATTGATTTATCGCCATATATAGGGCAGAATATTTCTATTCAATTTACTACTTATGATTGCACAGAGGGAGGACATTATGGTTATGCCTACCTTGCTTGTAAATGCGGATCACTTATACTTTCACAACAATGTCTTGGAAATTCCAGTGTTGTTTCAGCTCCATCCGGCTTTGTTTCTTATGCTTGGAGCACTGGTCAAAGTACAAGTACAGTTACTATTCCAAATCCAGTATCCGGAGATACCATTACCTGTGTTTGCACTTCAGTAACTGGTTGTACCGTTACACTTTTTACTGTTATAGATGCAAGGCCTGCTGTTTTCAATATAAGTACACCACCTGCTATCTGCTCCGGCGAAACCGCCACAATTACTGTTACTGATACAACAGGAATAAATACTTATGAATGGAGCACATCAGAAACAACACCCTCAATTACTGTTAGCCCTACAAGCACTACTGTTTATACTGTTACAGCCACTGCCGCTGGTGGTTGCTCTAGTACTAACTCTGCAATTGTTACTGTTAATCAATCCGTTGCTGTTGTTGGACCGGATGTAACTATTTGTTCTGGAGAAAGCACTACACTTGATGCATCTGCAAGCACCGGAACTGGACCATTAACATACAACTGGAGCAATGGATTGGGAAGTGGTCCATCACATATTATTACACCTTCAGCAACTAATACATATTACGTTACAGTTACTTCTTCTGGTTGCACAGATTCCGCTTCTGTTACAGTAAATGTTACAAATATCCCTTCAGTTGCTGTATTGCCTTTAAACCCTACTATTTGCGAAGGAAGTATTGAACTATCTGCCACCGGCGCAACTAACTATACATGGTCTCCGGCAACCGGACTCTCCTCTACCACCGGAGCAACTGTAACGGCAAGCCCTTCTGCAACTACTACATATACAGTTATTGGAGATACTCAAGGTTGCACAGGATCTGCTACTGTAAATGTAACTGTAATTACGATTAGCGCAACTGCAAATTCATCTGATGCTCATTGCGGACATTCGGATGGAAGCGCAACTGCTACTACTTCAGGTACCTGCCCGCAAAGCTGGTCATATTTATGGAATTCAACTCCTGCACAAAATACTATAACTGCTACAAACTTACCTGCCGGAAATTATATTATTACTGTATCCTGTGCATCATGTATTGCTACAGCAACAGCAACGGTAAGCAATTTACCCAGCCCTTCCGTTTCTATTACAAGCATTACTAATACAATATGTGGTTATGCTAACGGAGGAGCTACTGCTTCTGTAAGCGGAGGAACTCCCGGGTATTCATATTCATGGTCTAATGGTCAAACAGGACAAAATTTAACCAATGTAGTAGCGGGAACATACAATATTACAATTACTGATGCTAATGGCTGTAATGCTTTTAATACTGTTACCATTACCGGCGCTCCGGGACCATCAGCCATTATTTCTTCAATCAGCGAAATATGTGATCGGGCTAACGGATCTACCGAAGTAACAATTTCCGGAGGAAGTGCGCCATATACTTATTTGTGGAGTAACGATTCAACTAATTCAATTACAACAGGTCTTACCGCAGGGAATTATTACGTTACAGTTACTGATAATAATGGGTGTACTACTTCTGCTTCTGTTAATGTTCAGGAAATCCCAGGTCCTAACGCTGACTTTTCTGCCAACCCTAATGTTCTTAGTATATTGGACGGACCTGTTTCATTCATTGATAATTCTTCCGGAACTGTAGTTACCTGGTTATGGAATTTTGGTGATGGCTCTCAAAATGGTAGCGGTGAAGAATTAAATCATGACTATCATAATACCGGCACCTACCTGGTAACGCTTATTGTTACTGATACTAATGAATGCACAGACACAACTACTGAAACTATAATTGTAAAAGATATATTTACTTTTTATGTCCCAAATGCCTTTACTCCTGATGATGATGGAATAAACGATTATTTTTTCCCGCAAGGAGAAAACTGGGATCCTAACGATTTCGAGATGTATATTTTCGATCGCTGGGGAAATTTGATTTACAGGACGAACACTGTAGGAGACAAATGGAATGGCACCGTTAATAATAATGGCACACAAGATGATATGCTTATAGATGTATATGTTTATCTTATCAGGGTAAAAGAACTGGAAGGTCCAAAACACGAATATATAGGGAGGGTTACTTTGGTAAGATGATTAATTACCTGTCAATTTTTTTCATGTTAGATTGGCTTGGAGACCCACCTAGCCGCCTTCTTATCGCAAATCCCTTAACTTTGCGACACACAAACAAAAATATTTTCGGCACATCAAAATAATATTTAGCCTTTATAATTTATGATTTGAAAAATATATGGATTTTCTTACATTTGCACTTCTCAAATTATTACTAATTAAATATGGATATACAATCCATTAAACAACGTTTCGGAATAATTGGAAATTCACCTCTGCTTGAAAGGGCTATAGATGTTGCCAGTCAGGTGGCTCCAACTGAAATAAGTGTTCTTATTTATGGTGAAAGCGGAACAGGAAAAGAAGTATTTCCAAAAATTATCCATCATAAAAGCGCTCGCAAACACGGACCTTATATCGCCGTGAATTGTGGGGCTATCCCTGAAGGAACAATAGATTCGGAATTATTTGGTCACGAAAAAGGATCTTTTACCGGCGCTCATGAAGCCCGCAAAGGTTATTTCGAGGTTGTAAACAAAGGAACTATTTTTCTTGATGAAGTATCAGACCTTCCTCTATCAACACAGGCAAGGCTTCTCAGGGTTCTTGAAAGCGGAGAATTTATAAAAGTTGGTTCTTCTTCCGTGCTTAAAACTGATGTAAGAGTGGTAGGAGCGACAAATATAAGTATTCCCGATGCTATCAGGAATGGAAGGTTCAGGGAAGACCTTTATTACCGTTTAAATACTGTTCCTATTTACATTCCCTCATTAAGAGAAAGGAAAGAAGACATTGTTCTTTTATTCAGAAAATTTGCTTCCGATTTTGCCGAGAAATACCGCATGCCTGCATTACAACTCGATCAAGAAGCTCAAAAAATTCTAGAGAATTATCGCTGGCCCGGAAATGTAAGACAACTGAAAAATATTACCGAACAAATATCCATCATTGAAAACAGCAGGATCATTAACGCACAAATTTTATTAAAATATCTTCCGCAAAATCAAACCAGCGATCTCCCTGTTCTTTTTAAAGGCGACCATACTTCTGCTGAAATCTCTGACAGAGATCTTCTTTATAAGGTTCTTTTTGATATGAAAAAAGATATTAACGATCTGAAAAAAGTTGTGTTCGATATTATTGAAAATTCAGGAGAAGCAAACAATATTCAGGAGAATAATTCTCAATTATCAAAAAAGCTGAACGAAAATTTTGAACCTGTTCCTGAACATTTGAGGTCAAATATTACAATTCATCCAAGAACAAATGAGCAAGCTGTTGAACCCATTGAAGATTCGGAAGTAATAGAAGAATCCTTTTCTTTGCAAAAAAAAGAAGCCGACATGATCCGCAGAGCGCTTGAAAAACATAAAGGACGAAGGAAAAATGCAGCAGGCGACCTTGGAATTTCTGAAAGAACGCTCTATCGTAAGATTAAGGAATATGGTTTATAATGAAAAAAATGCGGTTTCTGATATTGTCATCTTTATTATTGTTTGCATCAGCAAGCTGCAAAATGAATTATTCTTTTACCGGTGGCAGTATTGACCCGAAAATAAAAACAATATCTATTAAGTATTTTCCTAATAATGCTATTCTTATTCAGCCAACACTCAGTCAGTCTTTCACCGAAGCCTTAAAAGATAAATTTTCATCGCAAACCAAACTTAATCTTGTAAAAAATGGAGGCGACCTTAATATAGAAGGCGCTATTACAGGTTATTCCACCACACCAGTAGCAATTCAGGGAAATGAAACAGCAGCGCTGAACCGCCTGACAATTACAGTTAGCGTAAAATTTACAAATAACCTGGATGAGAAACAAAATTTCGAGCAATCCTTTTCCCGATTCGAAGATTATCCCTCTTCACAAAACCTTTCTACGGTTGAAGAAACATTGATAAAAGATATTAATGAAGCACTTGTTGAGGACATATTCAATAAATCTGTTGTTAACTGGTAGGTGAGATATTTATTAATAAAATGAAGAAGAAGAAGTAAGGTTTAGAGGTATAGGGAATATGGTATAGAGGATATATCCATATACCTTATATCTTTATCTTTATACCTCAAAAAATATAAACTTAAGCCATTCAATACATAACATGACAGCCTCCGAATTTTGCGGTTATATAAAATCTCCTTTTAATATGGATGCAAATTCATTAAAAGAATTGCAGAAATTATTAATTGAATATCCATATTGTTCAACAATAAAAATATTAGTTGCAAAAAATCATCATTTATTGAATACAAAAGATAAATCAGTTTTTTTTAAACAAGCTGTTTTATATGCTCCCGACAGAAAAAAATTCTATAGCGTAATAAATGATATTTCAGATGAACCACTCATTCAAAACCACATACCTGTTTATTCAATTGAAATGCTTAATGACAAAGTGGAAAACACCGGTATTGGAGCAACACCGGGCATTGAAGAAACTAAAGACGATCTTATAAATAAATTTATCAGGGAACAACCAAGGGTTAAATTCAGAGTTGAAGAAGATATTCCTGATGAAGAAGATATGCTCTCGGAAAGCGAAGCAGAACAAGAATTTGTATCCGAAACTTTGGCGGAAATATATTATAAACAGGGCAACCCGGCAAAGGCTATTAATATATATGAAAAATTAAATTTGAAATTTCCGGAAAAAAGCAGTTACTTTGCAGCCCAAATTGAAAAAATTAAAAAAGAAATCATTTAATACAGTTTATTATGGGAGCATTTATTTTTGTTTCGGTATTAATATTAATAGTATGTGTGCTGCTTACGCTTGTTGTACTTGTGCAAAATTCAAAAGGTGGCGGGCTTGCATCCAACTTTAGTTCATCTAATCAAATAATGGGTGTGAGGAAAACTGCCGACTTCCTTGAAAAAGCAACATGGACGCTTGCCGTAGCGTTACTTATTTTAAGCATGGTGTCTATTTTTGTAATTCCAAGAAATACGGGAACCAAGGTAAAAGGTACGGAATTACAAAAACAGATTGAAGATAATTCTGTAAAGTCAGATTACCAGGCTCCTCCGGCTAAAAAACAGTAGTACAAAATAATATTTTGATATAATTTTGATGTCAGAATGTCATAAGATTCTGACATCTTTTTTATATTATACATTGAGTTCTGAAAATTTGTCCTTTAAAATTTACCATTTAGGATTTGGCACGGAAAATGACAGGCACGCTGCACAAGAAAAAAATTGT